>CALRVU010000231.1:0-5858 GCA_943371685.1 Bordetella parapertussis
GTAAAGGTGTGGGTGGTCGTGATCACCTCATCGCCCGGGCCGATGCCGATGGCCTCCAGCGCCAGATGCAAGCCGGCCGTGGCCGAGTTGACGGCGATCGAATGCAGGCCCGGCTCACCCAGAAAGGCGCTGAAATCCGTCTCGAAACGCTTGGCCTTGGGCCCGGTGGTCACCCAGCCCGAGCGCAGGGTGTCGACCACCTCGGCGATCTCTTCCTCGCCAATCTCGGGCAGGGCAAACGGCAAAAATGGCAGGACGGGCAATGTCTGATCAGTCATGGTTTCTGGATCCAGGCCAGCCGGTGTGTGCGCAGCCACGGCAGGGCATTGAAGACGGAATAAAGCGCCGGATGCAGCGCGCAGACGCGGCGCGCTATCGGCGGGGCCAGCGTGATGCGCTGCGCATGGATCCGGCCCTGCGGGAACAGGGCCTGAACCCGGCGCAAGGGCACACCGCGCACATCGGGGTTGCGCGGATTGTCCATCGTGAAGTCGTACCAGAGCACATGGCCACCCGGCTTGAGCCAGCGCCACATCGCCTCGGCCAATTGCTGCTGCACCGCATCGTCGAGCAGCGACGAGAACACGGTGGCCTGCAGCACCAGGTCCTGGCTGGCCGGGGCGATGTCCAGGGTGCTGGCGTCGCCCGCCACCAGGCGCACGTTGACTGGCAGCACTTCCCGGGCCTGGGCCAGGCGCTCGGGCAGCAATTCGCAGCCGGTCAGGTGCTCAGGCCTCAGCCCCAGCCGCAGCCACTCCTGCAGATTGCCGCCAGCGCCGCAGCCCACCTCGACCAGCTGCAGCGCTGCCGTGTCGGTCAGGCCCCGCGCCACCAGGCCTTGCAGCCAAGCGCGCTGGCGCTCATGCACCAGTTGCCACACATCCGGCTGCAGCAGGCTGTAGCGGTCGGTCGGTGCACGGCGGGCGTAGCGCTCGGCCACAGCGGCCAGTTCGACCTGAACCGCATCACTCACCGGATCCTCCAGCCCATCTCGCACGGTGTCGCTCCTTGCGCCTGGGTTCGCCGGGCGGGTCTCGCGCAGACTCATGATCGGCCCTTCATGCGCTGGGCCGCCTGCCCACAGGCCGCCACAAAGCGCTGGGCCAGCACGGGGTAGGTGTGGTGGGCCTGCACGAATGCCCGGCCACGCCGGCCCAAGACCTGGCGCTCGTCTGCGCTCAAGGCCAGCAACTGGCGCGCCGCCGCAGCCACGGCAGCCGGGTCACCCGGGGCAACCGTCAGCCCGCAACCTGCCTCGGCAACCGGGTCATTGCCCGCCTCGACCGCATGCAGCACCGGGCAGCCGGCCATCATGTAGTCCATCAGCTTGTTGGGCGCAATGCCGAAGCGGTAGATCGGCACCCGCTGCCAGCCGATGTAGGCTAGGTCGATGGCGGCCAGAAAGGCGGGGATCTGTGCCTTCGGGATGGGCGGCAGGCAGCGCACCTGGCTCAGGCCCTCGGCGGCGATGCGCTGCAGCAGGCGCTCGCGCTCATGGCCATCGCCCACCATCACGATGTGCACTGGCGCGTCACGCAACAGGGCCGCCGCGCTCAGCAGATCGTCCAGTGCATTGGGCAGCCCCATCGAGCCGGCATAGCCCAGCACCTGGGCGCCGGCCGCCCGCGCCTCATCCAGCGCCTGGGCCACGTCGGCCCGCAGGGGCGGCGGCGCATCAGCCCAATCCTCGGGCGAGATGCCATTGGGCACGATGCACAGCTTGCGCAGGTCCAGGCCGCGGCTGGCCATGTAGTCGTGCACCTTGGGCAGCATCGACACCACCACATCGGCGTCGCGGTAGGCGGTCTTCTCAGCCCAGCTGCAGAGCAGCGCAAACGGATGCCAGGGCGACATGCCCGAAAGCTCGATCGGCGACAGCGGCCACAAGTCATGGACTTCGAACACCAGCACCGCACCGGCCCGCCGCGCCAGCCGCCGTGCCACCCAGATGTCCATCGGGTAGGTGCTAGAGGCGATCACCACATCCGGCCACTGCTCGGCGATCAAGGCCGCACTGGCCGCCCAGACGCGGCCGAGGAACACCGCGATGTTGCGCAGCCGACCCAGGCCGTTGCCGGCATAGCCGGGCGTGGCAAACCAGCGGTAGGCGATGCCGTCGATGGTCTCCCGGCCGGCTTCGGGCTGGCGCGAGCGCACATGCGAATGATCGGCCGCCAGCATGGTCACCGCATGCCCGGCGCGCACCCATTCGCGCGCCAGGTAGTAGGGCCGGTACTCCATGCCCAGCGCCGGGCTGCCCGCATAGTGGTTGAGGTAGAGAATGTTCATGCGGCCACCGGGCTGGGCATGGATCGGGTCGGCGTCAGGGCCTGCAGGCGCTCGACATAGGCCTGCACGCTGGCCGGGAACAAGGCGTTTGCGCCCACCCAGTCGCGCAACTGGCCGGCCAGGGCATCGGCCTGTGGCGGTCCGGCCACCAGGGCCTGCAGGCGGCTGCGGAGGGGCAGCTCGCCATCGGCCAGGATCACCCCGGTGCGACCATCCTCGATCAGCTCGCGGTTGGCCGGCAGGTCGGACAGGATGGGGATGCAGCCATGGCCCATGGCCTCCAGCACCGACACCGACACGGAGTCGCTCTGCGGCAGGCTCAGGTACCAGCGCGCCTGGGCGTACCACTGCGCCTGGGTGGCTGCGTCGAGCCGGCCGACGAACTGCACACGGTCTGCTGGCGCGGCGGCTTGCAGCGTGCTGCGCAAGGCACCGTCATTGGCCACCACCAGCCGGGCCTCAGGCCAGTCGCGGCTCAAGGCCGCAAACACCGCCAGCACCCGCTCGGGCGCATACAGGGCCTCCAGACCGCGGTTGGCAAAGAACAGCGCCTCATTCTTGGCCGGTGCGACCGGTGGCAAGGCCTCGAGGCCGAAGGGAAAGGTCTGAACCTCACCCGCGCCCAGGGCCTTCATCTCGGCCGTCATGTGCAGAGAGTCGCTGGTGGCCAGGCGGCAGGCCCGCAGCACCCGCGCGGTCAGCCAGCGCATCAGCCGGCTCTGGCGGGGTGCCAGCAAGATGTCCGAGCCCCAGGCCGAGCCGGCGATTTGCGCCCGCACGCCCCAGAACCGCACGGCCAACCAGGCCAGCGTGCCGTGCGAGCTGAGGTAGTGCGGCGCCAGCCAGTCGGGCTGCACCTGGCGCAGCCAGGCGGCCATGCGCGGCAGGCTGCGCAGCAGGCCGGCATTGCCGCCCTCAAAGCGCGGCTGCGTGGCCAGCGCCAGCCGGCGCTCGGGCGGCAGCAAGGCATCCCACTCGGGCCCGAAGCCACGGCTGGACACGGCCCACAAGTCCACCCGAGGCTGCAGGGCCCTGGCCCACTTCAGCAGGTGCGGGCTCTCGCCGTCGCCAATCAGCACCAGCCGCAAGCGGGCGGGCGGGTTCGCTGCCTGGCTCACTTCTTGGCCTTTCGGCCAGGCGCTGCGACCGGGGCCTGCGCAGCGGCGGCCTGGGCCAGGGCATTGGCTTGCTCCACGGCGGCAGCTTCGGCCTCGGCCTGGGCTTGCTCGCCGGCCCAGGCGTCGTACAGCGGCCGCAGCTCGGGGTAGCGCTCCAGCAATCGCTCATCGGCTCGCCGGCTGTCGCCGACGATGCGGGCCGGCCGGCCCTCCAGAATCGCGAAGTCGGGGTAGTCGCCCCGCACAAAGCTGCCGGCACAGACCAGCGTGCCCCGGCCCAGCCGGCTGTTGGCCTCGATCAGCGAGTGCGGGCCGATGAAGCTGTAGGGCCCGATGACCACCGGCCCGGCAATCCAGCCCGGCCGGTGGCCAAAGCCCTGGCCGGGCCAGCGGGCATAGCCCTCGCCCAGCAAGCGCATCGCCCGGTGCGAGCTGTGGCTGACGATGCTGACATGGCTGGTGACCTGCACGCCCTCGCCCAGCGTCACACCACCGCTGGCGTCGATGAAGTTGAAGGGGCCGATGTAGACATGGTCGCCCAGCACCAGCTGGTCTTCGCTGTCGATGCAGGCGGCGGGCGAGATGCGCGTGCCGGCCAGCAGACGGCCGGCGGAGCGTTCACCGAACACGATGCGGTAGAGCAGCGCCCGCACCAGGGTGCGGCGCCAGCGATTGAGGGTGGCACGGAAAGCAGTCACAAGGCGGATTCTTTCATTGCCGGGGCCGGACCGACCGGCCAGCGCGCCAGCGACCAGAAATAGAAGCCGAAATACGCCAGCATCGCTGCCGACACGGCCCAGCCCGCCCCCACCAGGCCGCCCCCGTGCAAACCCAGCGCCAGCGCCAGCACGAACACCACCTGGCCGACCAGCGCCAGCTTCAGCGCCCAGGCCTGGGCTTGCCAGACCAGCGTCACCACCGCCAGCGGTGCGGCCACAAAGTGCAGGCCGATGTAGAGGCTCAAGGCCCGCGCCAGCTCGCCGGCCGGCCGCCAGGGCTCGCCAAACAGGCCGGCAAACGCCCACGGGCCCAGTGCTGCGACCACTGCCACCAGCGGCAGCGCCAGCAGCAGCAGCAAGCCCATCACCCGGCGCACGGCCTGCCGGCCCTCGGCCGTGGCCCCCGCGCCCAGTGCCCCCAGCTTGGGATAGAGCGCCTGTGACACTGCCCCGCCCACCAGCGTGGCTGGGGCCTTGAGGTAGCGCAGCGACAGGCCCCAGAAGCCGGCGGCTGCCGGGCCCAGCGTGGCCGCGATCAGGGCCAGGCTCAGCGTGTCTTGCAACGCACCGGCAAAGGCATGCGGGGTATTGAGCAAAGGGAACTCGCGAAACCGCCGTGCCACCTCAGCCAAGGCAGGCGCGCCCGTCAAGCTGCCGCGCCAGGCGCCGCCGATCGGCAGCCGCAGCCACAGCGTGGCCAGCACCGCTGCCGCGATCGGCGCGGCGATCAATCCCGGCACGCCGGCGCCGGCCCAACCGGCCGCCACCTGCGCCAGGGCCGCACCGCCATACTGCAGCACCCGGGCCACCGCCAAGGGCCGAAAGGCCTGGGCCCGGCCCGCCCACAGCGTGGCCAGCGACAGGGCGCCCGCACTGGCCACCGCCAGCGGCAACCAGGCCACCCAAGCCTCGCCACCCCAGGCCCACCAGCCCAAGGCACCCAGGGCGCTGGCCAGCGTCGTCAAGGCCAGGATGCGCAGGCACAGGCGGCGCAGGGCGTCGGCTTCACTCACGTCGGCAACCAGCGGCAGCGCAAACTCGTAGCGGGCACATGCCACCACGGCCGCATTGGCGGCCACTGCCGCAAACAGGTGATAGTTACCAAACTCCTGCGGGCTGAACAAGCGCGTCAGCAGCGGGCCCAGCAGCAACGGCAAGGCCTGCGCCAGCACACCGCCGGCCAGCAGCGTCAGGCTGGCCCGGACCAAGCCGCTCAAGCCAGCCGGCCTGGCAGCGACAGCGGCATCGCCAGCGGGTTCGGTTGGCGGCATCGGCAGCGTCAGTGCGCGGGGCGCAGCTCGGCCATCATCGCGATCACCCGGTCCTGGTCGGCCAGGCTGAGGTCGGCGCTCATGGGCAGGCTCATCACCCGCGCGGCCACCTGCTCGCTCACCAGGCAGGGCTGCGGCGGCACAAAGCGCTGGTAAGCCACCTGGCGGTGCATGGGGCTGGGGTAGTGCACGGCAGTGGGCACGCCGGCGGCCTTGAGCGCAGCCTGCAAGGCCTCGCGGTCTCGTACGAACACGGTGTACTGGCCCCAGACGCAGGCCCGGTCAGGCCGCACGGCCAGCAAACCCAGGTCCAAGCCAGCCAGGCCCTGGTGGTAGCGCTCGGCCAGGCGCTGGCGCTGGGCCAGCTCCCATTCGAAGCGCGGCAGCTTGGCCAGCACCACGGCGCACTGCAAGGTATCCATGCGGCCGCCCACGCCCAGCCGGGTGTGGGTGTAGCGAGC
>CALRVU010000232.1:0-5841 GCA_943371685.1 Bordetella parapertussis
TGTTCACCGAGAGCGGGGAGGTCGAGTTCTACCTGCCCGCGCCCGGTGCCGGTGGCAGCTGGACGCACCTGCTGTCGGGCCACAAGAAGTCCGGTGGCCGCTGGCACCGTGAGCAGCATGGCTACCTCAGCATGCCGCTCTATGTCGCACCCAACACGGTGCTGCCTTGGGGCCAGGAGACCGAGCGGCCGGACTACGACTACGCCCAAGGCGTCACGCTGCGGGTGTTCGAGCTGGCCGACGGCGCGACCGCCTCGTTTGCCGTGGCGGCGCTGGACGGCACGGTGGCCGCCCGGGGCACGGTCAGCCGGCAGGGGGCTTGCTACACCGCCACGGTCACCGAAGGCGCTCTGGCGCAGTGGTGCATCGAGGTGGACGGGCAGCGCAGCCCGGTGCAGGTGGCTGCGGCTGTGCTCAGCCACAGCCTGAGCTGATGGCGCGGGATCGCGTGTCGCGCGGTCCCGGTGTCCCTTTTTTGATGCGCCAGACCCACTGAAGCCCAAGCTGCCATGACGCTACTCTCCCGACGGCTCACCGTCTCCACCCTGGCTGTGACCCTCGTTCTGGCGGGTTGCGCCAGCCGCCCTGGCCTGGCGCCGGAAGGCTCGCCTGCCGAGCCCACCCGGATCGCCGTGAACCAGCTGGGCTTTCTGCCGGCTTCGGCCAAGTGGGCCGTGGTCACCGGCGGGGTTGGCGATCGCTTCGAGGTGCGACGGGCCGACAACGGCGCGGTCGTCCACCAAGGCCGACTCGGGCCCGCTGCCGAATGGGCGCCGGCCGAGCAGACCGGCCGATTGGCCGATTTTTCGGCGCTGCAGACACCGGGCGAATACCGCTTGCAAGTCGAAGGTGGTGAGCCCTCGGTGCCGTTCGCCATCAGCCCGACCGCCTATGCCGCGCTGAACGCGGCCACGCTCAAGGCTTATTACTACAACCGCTCCGGCATGGCACTGCTGCCCGAGCATGCCGGTGCCTGGGCCCGGCCGGCCGGTCACCCGGACACGGTCGTCAAGGTCCATGCCTCGGCCGCCAGCCCGTCCCGGCCCGAGGGCACGCTGATCAGCAGCCCCAAGGGCTGGTACGACGCCGGCGACTACAACAAGTACATCGTCAACTCGGGCATCAGCGTCTACACCTTGCTGGCCGCCTACGAGCACTTTCCAGCCTGGTTCACGGCCCAGCGCCTGAACATCCCCGAGTCGGGCAACGCCTTGCCCGACGTGCTGGATGAGGCCCTCTGGAACCTGGACTGGATGCTGAGCATGCAGGACCCGGACGACGGCGGCGTCTATCACAAGCTGACCGACCTGCGCTTTGACGGCACCCGCATGCCGCATGAGGCCAAGGACGACCGCTACGTGGTGCAGAAGAGCACGGCCGCCACGCTGGACTTTGCCGCGGTGATGGCCATGGCCAGCCGCATCTATCAGCCCTTTGAGGCGCAGCGGCCGGGCCTCTCGGCGCGCATGCTGGCCGCTGCCCAGCGAGCCTGGCAATGGGCTCAGGCGCATCCGAACGAAATCTACCGCCAGCCCGCCGATGTGGTGACGGGTGAATACGGCGATGGCGGTGTGGCCGACGAGTTTGGCTGGGCCGCCGCCGAGCTCTACATCAGCACCCGTGACGACGACTATTGGCGTGCCTTGCACGCTGATCGCCTGAGCATCGTCGTGCCGGGCTGGGGCGATGTGAAGGGCCTGGCCTGGGTGTCTTTGGCCCAGCACCGCCAGCAGCTCACGCCGGCGGCTGATCAGGCGCTGATCACCGCGCGCATCAACAGCCTGGCCACCGAGCTGGCCGCCACCTGGAAGGCCTCCAGCTACCGGCTCAGCATGCAGCGCGCCGACTATGTGTGGGGCAGCAATGCGGTGGCGCTGAACCAGGCGCTGATGCTGGTGCAGGGCTACCGGCTCAGCGGCCAGCGCGATCAGCTCGACGCCGCGCAATCGGTGCTCGACTATGTGCTGGGCCGCAATCCGCTGGGCCTGTCCATGGTCACCGGTTTCGGTGCCCGCTCGCCCTTGCATCCGCACCATCGCCCCTCGGGCGCCGATGGCGTAGATGCGCCCGTGCCCGGCTTCATCGTGGCCGGCCCCAACCCCGGCCAGCAAGACCTTGTGCACTGCAACGCCGTCTACCCGTCCAAGGCCCCCGCCCGGTCCTATGTGGATGCCTACTGCAGCTACGCCAGCAACGAGGTGGCCATCAACTGGAACGCACCGCTGGTCTACCTGTCGGCCGCGATGCAGGTGCTGACCGGCGCCGGTCCGGAGCGACCTTGAGCGCCGCTGAGCGCCCTTGATGGACATGGCCCGGTCGCAGAAGCCGAACTGATTCCCGATAGAAAACCAAAGCGAGACAAGCATGAGCCAACCTCATCCCGCACCCGCTCCCGGGCCCCATCGTCACCCCTTGAGCTGGGTGCCCACGCTGTACCTGGCGATGGGCTTGCCCAATGTGATGGTGGGGGTGGTGGCGGCCATCCTCTACAAGAACCTGGGCGTGTCGAATGAGGACATTGCGCTCTACACCTCGCAGATGTACCTGCCCTGGGTGCTCAAGCCGCTGTGGGCGCCGCTGCTGGAGCCGTTCAAGACCAAGCGCTGGTGGGTCATCAGCATGCAGTTCCTGATGATGGCCACCCTCGGCGCGGTGGCCTTCTGCCTGCCGCTCGACGGCTTCTTCCGCGCTTCGCTGGCCTTCTTCTGGATCACCGGCTTTGCCTCGGCCACGCAGGACATCGTGGCCGACGGTGTGTTCATGACCACCATGCCGGTGCGCGAGCAGGCCCGCTACGCCGGCCTGCAAGGCATGTGCTGGAACCTGGGCGCGGTCATCGCCTCGGGCTTGCTGGTGTCGCTCACCGGCTGGCTGCACAACCGCCAGGGCCTGCCCTGGGTGCAGTGCTGGATGCTGGTGATGAGCGGCAGCGCGCTGATGATGGGCGCCTTCGGCCTGTGGCATTTGCGAACGCTGCCGCCGGGCGAGCCGTCGGCCGTGGCGGGGCAGGGCGTGGCGTCGGCGCTGCCGGCGCTGCGGGCTTCGTGGGTCACCTTCTTTCAGAAGCCGCAGATCTGGACCATGCTGGCGGTGATCTTCTTCTACCGCTTTGCCGAGGGCTTCATCGAGAAGTTCGGCCCGCTGTTCCTGCTTGATCCCGTCAGCGCCGGAGGCCTGGGGCTGAGCAACGAGTCGATGGGCTTCATCAACGGCACGGCCGGCACCCTGGCCTTCATCGCCGGTGCCTTTGTGGGTGGTTTTGTGGTGGCCCGCTGGACGCTGCCGCGCACTTTTGTGCTGCTGGCCGTGGTGCTCAATCTGCCGCACCTCACCTACTGGATCCTCAGCCAGACCCAGACCCAGGACATGGCCTTGATCGGCCTGCTGGTGGCGGTGGAGAAGTTCGGCTTCGGCATGGGCTCGGTGGGCCACATGCTCTACATGATGCAGCAGGTGGCGCCGGGGCCGTTCAAGATGACCCACTACGCCTTTGCCACCGGCGTGATGGCCCTGACCAAGTGGGCCACCGGCACGGCCAGCGGCTGGTTCTTTGCCCTCAGCGGCCAGCACTACAGCACCTTCTTTGGCTGGGTGCTGATCGTTTCGGTGCTGCCGGTGCTGATCGCCTGGTGGGCGCCGTTCCCGCATGCGCCGCTGTCCGATGCGGAGGATGGCGAACCATCGGCCGCGCCCGCCGGGCACTGACGCCAAGGAGAACCGCCATGCAGTGTGTCGCTTCCTTCAAGGCCTGCGTTGCGAGCCTGGCCTTGCTGGGCTCGGCGTGCGCCGCAAGCGCCGCGCCAGCGCCGGCACCGTGTGCTGACATTAAGGCAGCCACCACGGTGCTGGGCACCTCGCGCACCTTGAGCCTGCCGCGCGAGGCGGCCGCCTATGGCCGGGTTCAGCACGGCCCGCTGCCTTTGCAGCCCGGCGAGGTGGTGCTGACCTTTGACGACGGCCCGCAGCCCGGCAGCACGCCGCAGGTGTTGCAGGCGCTGGCCGCGCAATGTGTGCAGGCCACGTTTTTCATGAACGGAGAGTCGCTGCGGGCCGCGCCGGCGCTGGGCCGCCAGGTGCGCGACGCCGGCCACACCGTGGCCATGCACGGCTATCGCCATCCACACTTTGCGAGCATGCCCGAGGCTGAGCAGCTGGCCGACCTCAGCGCCATGCAGGCGGTGTTTGAACACACGCTGGGCCGTCCAGCCGCTGCCTGGCGCTTTCCGTTCCTCGAGGAAACCCCCGCCCTGCGTGCCGAGCTCAAGGCCCAGAAGATCACCGTGATGTCGGTTGATCTGGGGCTCGACGACTGGCTGCCCGATCAATCGCCCGCGATGCTCACCGAGCGCCTGCTGGCTCGGCTCAAGGACACGGGCGGCGGCATCATCCTGCTGCACGACGCCCAGGTGCAGACCGCCACCGCCTTGCCCATGATGCTGAAAGCACTGCAGACCCACGGCTATCGCGTGGTGCACCTGCGCTGGGACTGAGCGCCGCTCAAGGACCACCGCATGCTGATCAATCGCCGAAAACTGATCAAGACCGCCAGCGCACTTGGCATGGCCCCCTGGTCGGCCCGGCCGACAGTCCTGCTGGCCTCGGCGGTGGCGACGGCCGGGGCCGCCCAGGGGGCTGGGGCGGCTTCGGGCGCTGCTGCGCCGGTAGCCGCCACCGGCCGGCAGACCCTGTCCTTGAACAAGGGCTGGCGATTCTTTGAGGGTGATGTCCCGTTCCCGACCATCCTCGGCCATGGCTGGACCTATGCCAATGCCAAGGCCGGCAATGCCCAGGGGGCGGCCAACCCCAGCTTTGACGACACCGAATGGCGCGAGGTGGCGCTGCCGCACGACTTTGCCAGTGCTCAGCCGATCGAGCGCAGCGCCAACGTCAGCCAGGGCTATCGCCGGCGTGGCTTTGCCTGGTATCGCAATGGCTTGAAGTTTGACCCGGCCGATCGCGGCCGGCACATCGAGCTGCAGCTCGAGGGCATTGCCACCCATGCCACGGTGTGGTTCAACGGCACGCTGGTGCATCACAACTTCAGCGGCTACAACGCGATGTCCATCGACCTGACGCCCTACGCCAACTTCGGCGAGGCGCTCAACTCACTCGTGGTGCGGGTGGATGCCAACGCCATGGAAGGCTGGTGGTACGAGGGCGCCGGCATCTACCGCGACGTCTGGATCGTCAAGCGGGCGCCGACGCACATCGTCACGGATGGCGCGTTCGCTCACCCGGTCAAGCAGGGCGCCAACTGGGTGATTCCGGTCGAGCTGACGCTGAACACCATTGCTGAATCTGCGCAGGTGGTCACGGTGCAGACCGCGTTGTTTGACGGCGAGCAGTTGATCGCCCGTGAGCAGACCGAAGTGACCGTGCCCAGCCTGCGTCAGGCCACAGCCCGGCTGCAACTGGCCCATGCTTCGCCGCGGCTGTGGAGCGTGGACGCGCCGCACCTCTACCGGGTGGTGACGAGGCTGCTGCAGCACGGGGTGCTGCTGGACGAAGTCACGACGCGCTGCGGCTTTCGCACCCAGCGCTTTGATGCCGACAAGGGCTTCTTCCTCAACGACCAGCCGCTCAAGATCCAGGGCGTCTGCCTGCATCAGGATCATGCGGGGGTGGGCGTGGCCGTGCCGCCGGGCCTGATCGACTTTCGCCTGCGCAAGCTCAAGGAGATGGGCTGCAACGCCATCCGTTGCGCGCACAACGCGCAGAGCAAAGCCTTCATGGACGCTTGCGACCGATTGGGCTTTTTGTTGATGGCCGAGAACCGCCTGTTCAACCCCTCACCCCAGTACCTGGAGCAGCTGAGCTGGCTGGTGCGGCGCGACCGCAATC
>CALRVU010000233.1:0-5835 GCA_943371685.1 Bordetella parapertussis
TGTGGAACACATTGCGGCTGAACGGCTCGCGCAGGGCCATGGCGCCCGTGAAGGGTGCAAAGAAGGGCAGGCGCGATTCGTTGACCAGCGGGAGAGCGGCCAAGCTGGTGGGGGTGCCGACGTAGCCGAACAATGCGAACACGCCATCGGCGATGAACTTCTCGGTATTGGCCTTGCAGCGCGCGGGGTCGTAGGCGTCGTCCAGCGTGCGCAGATCAATGCTGGCGCCGTTCACGCCGCCACTGGCATTGACCTGATCAAAACAGACCTTGGCACCGAGGTTCATCTGGATGCCGAGTTGGGCGGCAGGACCGGTGAAGGCGGCCGACTGACCCAGCACGACCTTGTTTTCGCGTTGCGCCCAGGCGGGCAGGCTGAGCGAGGTGGCTGCAGCCACGCCCAGGCGTTGGATGACGGAACGACGATTGACTTCTGAACGCATGGCTGACGATGGTTGAGGTGGGTGGTGGCTTGTGACCATGTCCCGTTTCTGGAAGGCTATGACATGATTCAACCATGAGTGAAGTGATGACCGCGCGCGTGGTGCACGCCGCCTGCCCCCATGATTGCCCCGACACCTGCGCCATTCGACTGACGGTGGAGGGCGAGCGCATTGTTCGATTGCAAGGCGACCCGGATCATCCCACCACGCATGGCGCCTTGTGTACCAAGGTTTCTCGGTATCAAGAACGCACGTTTCATGCCGAAAGAGTGCTCCAACCGCTGCGGCGGGTGGGCGCCAAAGGCGAGGGGCGTTTCGAGCCTGTGAGCTGGGATGAGGCATTGACCGACATCGCCAAGCGCCTGGGCGAGATCGCCGCACGGGATCCGCAGGCCATCCAGCCCTACAGCTATGCCGGCACCATGGGCCTGGTGCAGGGCGAGGCCATGGCCGCCCGATTCTTCAATCGCCTGGGTGCAGCGCGCCTGGACCGCACCATCTGCGCATCCGCCGGCGGTGAGGCCCTGCAAGCCACTTACGGCGGCAAGCTGGGCATGCATGTCGAGCACTTTGCCGAGAGCCGTCTGATCCTGATCTGGGGCAGCAACTCGATTGCCTCGAATCTCCATTTCTGGACCTATGCCCAGGCCGCCAAGCGGGCCGGCGCCAAGCTGATCGCCATCGACCCGCGGCGCAGCGAGACGGCCGAGAAATGCCATCAGCACCTGGCCCTGTTGCCCGGCACCGATGCCGCGCTGGCATTGGGCTTGATGCATGAGCTGATCGTCCATGACTGGTTGGACCACGACTACCTGGCCGCCCATGTGGAGGGCTGGCCCGAGTTGCGGGCGCGGGCGCTGGAATGGCCGCCGGAGCGTGCCGCCGAGGTCTGCGGTCTGCAGGCCGACGAGGTGCGCGGCCTGGCGCGCGACTACGGCAACACCGGCCCGGCGGCGATCCGCCTGAACTACGGCATGCAGCGTGTGCGCGGCGGCGGCAATGCCGTGCGCCTGATCGCGCTGCTGCCTTGCCTGATCGGCGCCTGGCGGCACCGCGCCGGTGGTTTGCTGCTGTCAGCCTCGGGCTGGTTCAAGTCGGTGCGCAACGATGCCCAGCTGGAGCGGCCCGACCTGCTGGCCGGCCGCACGCCGCGGACCATCAACATGAGCACCATCGGTGACGATCTGCTGCGCCCGGCGTCTGTTGAGTTCGGTCCGCAGATCGAGGCGCTGGTGGTCTACAACAGCAATCCGGTGGCAGTGGCGCCGGAGTCGGCCAAGGTGGTCGCCGGATTCAAGCGCAATGACCTGTTCACCGTGGTGCTCGAGCATTTCTTGACCGACACCGCTGATCATGCCGACTATGTGCTGCCGGCCACGACCCAGCTGGAGCACTGGGATGTGCACACCAGCTACGGCCACACCTACCTGCTGATCAACGAGCCGGCGCTGAAACCCGTGGGTGAGGCGCGATCGAATGCCGCGATCTTCCGCGCGCTGGCCGCGCGAATGGGCTTTGATGAGCCCTGTTTCCTCGACGACGACCTGAGCCTGGCGCGCCAGGCCCTCAAGCCCTCGGTCGACTTTGAAGCCTTGTGCCGTGACGGCTGGCGCAAGCTGGACCTGCCCGAAGCGCCCTTCGCCGAGGGTGGCTTCCACACGCCATCGGGCAAGGCACGGGCCTGGGGCACGGATCTGCCGCTGCCTGATCATCTGCCCAACTACGAAAGCGCCGCCAGCCAAACTGAATTGGCGCTGCGCTATCCGTTGGCCATGATCTCGCCGCCGGCGCGCAACTTTCTCAATTCCACCTTCGTCAATGTCCGCAGCTTGCGCGACATCGAGGGCGAGCCGGTGCTGGAGATGAGTGCGGCCGATGCAGCCGCCCGGGGCCTGCAGCAGGGCCAGGCCGTCAAAGTGTTCAATCAGCGCGGTGAGTACCACTGCAGCTTGCGCATCGGCAGCCGGGCCCGGCCGGGTGTGGTCAATGGCCTGGGCATCTGGTGGCGCAAGCTGGGCCTCAACGGCACCAACGTCAATGAATTGACCCATCAACAATTGACCGACATGGGCCGCGCGCCGTCCCTCTACGATTGCCTGGTGGAAGTGGCTGCGCTGTGACGAGGACCGCGAGCCATCGATCAGGGGTTCGAGCTTGAAGCGTGGGATGCTGAAGTGGGCCGGTTCATCGGCGCTGCTGGCGCTGGCGATCACGGCGACCCTTTGCCTCGGCACGGGTTGCAGCACGGTCGGCTACCTGGCGCAGTCCACGGGTGGGCACTTGCGCCTGCTTCAGGCGGCCCGGCCGGTGGACGACTGGTTGGCCGATCCACTGGCTTCTGATGCGCTGAAGCAGCGCCTGGCACTGAGCCAGCGCATGCGCCGCTTTGCGGTGGACGAGCTGCACCTGCCCGACAACGCCAGCTATCAACGCTACGCCGATCTGGCCCGGCCGGCCGCCGTGTGGAACGTGGTGGCAGCGCCGGTGCTGTCGCTCAAGCTGCACACCTGGTGCTTCCCGGTGGTGGGTTGCATCGGCTATCGCGGCTACTACGACAAAGCCGCTGCCGAGGCCGAAGCCGACCTGCTGCGCGCGCAAGGGCTGGAGGTGAGCGTCTATCCGGTGCCGGCCTATTCCACGCTGGGCATGAGCAACTGGGTCGGCGGCGATCCGCTGCTCAATACCTTCATCGGCTGGCCCGAGGGCGAACTGGCGCGGCTGATCTTTCATGAGCTGTCACACCAGGTGGTCTATGCCAGCGGTGACACGGCGTTCAACGAATCGTTCGCCACCGCCGTGGAGCGTCTGGGTGGCGAACGTTGGCTGAGCCTGCATGGCAGCGCGCAAGCGCGGCAGGAATACGCCGCACTGGATCAGCGCCGACATCAGTTCCGTGCGCTGGTGGCCCGCTACCGGCAGGCGCTGGAGGCTCTCTACCGGTCCGCTGAGGACGATGAGAGCAAACTGCGCCGCAAAGCCGAGCTGATGGCCGCGTTGCGGTCTGAGCATGCCCAGCTGCGTGATTCCGAGTTGGGTGGCTTCAAGGGTTATGACGCCTTCATTGCCAAGGCCAACAACGCATCGCTGGGCGTGCAGGCCGCGTACCATGCCAGCGTGCCGGCCTTCGAGGCCCTGTTCGAGCGCGAGGGCCGCGACTATGCGGCGTTCTACCGCGCGGTCGAGCGTCTGGCGGCCTTGCCCCGGCCTGAGCGTGACGCGCAGATGCGCGCCCTGATTCCCAACCCGCCCGAGCGACCCTGATGGGCGCGACGGGCCTGTCCTTGAACACCATGTCCGATCTGAAAATTCAACGAGCTCACACCTTGGGTCTGGAGCGCGCACGCGCCGTGGCCAAGCGCTGGAGCGAACACGCCGAGAAGAAGTTCGAGATGAGCTGCAGCCTGGAGCCGGGCGCAGACGGCGACACGGTGCGCTTCACCCGATCGGGCGTGTCCGGTGAAATGCGCGTCACCGGCGATGCATTCGAGCTCAGTGCCAAGCTCGGCTTCTTGCTCAAGCCTTTTCTGGGTCAGATCGAGGCCGAGGCGGCCAAGCAGCTCGATGCAGCCCTGGCCAAGGAAGCCGCCCGCAATGCGGGCTGACCCCTCTTTGTGTCGTTCCCGTCTTACTTGAGCGACTCGATCAGCTCGATGTAGTCGTTCATGGCCTGGTCGGCGCTCTGGCCCTTCAGGGCGTCCCAGGCGTCCCACTTGGCACGGCCGACGAAGTCGGTGAAGCCGGGGCGGTCGCCCTCGGCATCGCCGGCGCTGGCCTGTTTGTAGAGTGCATAGATCTTCAACAAGGTCATGTTGTCCGGCTTCTCGGGCAACTGCTTGCTCTCGGCCACGGCGGCGTCAAAGCGGGTTTTCAAGTCAGACATCGGGGCTCCCGGTACAAAAGAGATGAAACGGTGGGACCGTCAAGATCCGAGATGGTAACCAGCCCTCAGGCTCGGCGGGCTCAGTCCTGCAGGGCGGCCCGCGCGCGCTGAACGTCCAGCCACTCCTTGGCATCCCGGGGCTCGCACTGCGCTGCTTCGGCATACAACCGGTCGGCTTCGCCGATGGCCGCATCGCCCAGCAGCATCACCAGCCCGTCGGCGCATTCCATTTTGGCGATGGCGCTGCCTGGGTTGGCTGCCAGCCCCGCGCGCAGCAGGCGCAGGCCTTCATCGCGGTCGCCGCCTTGTTGCGGCCCCAGCCGCGGACCGATCTTGTCAATGACCTCGGCATGGAACAGGCCCAGCGCCAGCTGGGCGTCGGCATGGCGCGGGGCCAGCTGCAGTGTCCGGTGCAGTGCCGCCTCGACTTGTGCGCCCAGTCCCTGGGCCATGGCGCGGGCCACGCTGATCTCCTGGGCGTAGCGGCCCAGGGCATAAGCCTGCCAGAACCAGGCATTGGCGCAGTCCGGCTCGCTTTGCTGGTGGTGACCAGCGCGTTCCACCACCTCCAGCAGCATCGACAGGCGCTCGCTCGCGCTCGGTGTCAGGTAGTTGGCCTGGATGGCTTGCGCCTTGTTCGCGAGACTGAGACCCGCCAGCCCGAGCGCGAGCGCCGCCTGGCAGGCGGGCTCGAACGCGCCGGCATGAAACAAGGCCCATGCCGCTTGCAGCCTCGGGTCGCCAGGCCAGGACTCGCCGTCGCCGGCATGCAGGTGATGCCAGTGCTCGCGCAAGTCATCAGGGGTCCGCTGAAACGGTGCGGGATCGCAGGGGCAGGCAAGCCAGGCGGGCATGAACGAGTCCGGTGGGGGGCGGTGGGTGGACAGGAAGCCAGAGGGCCTCAGCGGCGCAATCTAGCATCCCTGCGGCAACGCGTTCTGCTCGCTCTCCCTACAATCGCCACCCATGCCAGCCGTTTCCTTCCGAGGGGTGACCAAGCGTTACCCGAGTGCCAAAGGCGTGCTGCGCGCGCTCGACGGCGTGTCGTTCAACATCGAGCAGGGCGAGTTCTTCGGTCTGCTGGGGCCCAACGGGGCGGGCAAGACCAGCTTGATCAGCATTCTGGCGGGCCTGGCGCGGGCCAGCGAGGGGCAGGTCCGGGTGATGGGCCACGATGTGGTGACCGACTATGCCCTGGCGCGGCGCTCCTTGGGCATCGTGCCGCAAGAGCTGGTGTTTGACCCCTTCTTCACGGTGCGCGAGGCCCTGCGCATCCAGTCCGGCTACTTTGGCGTGCGCCACAACGACGACTGGATCGACGAGTTGCTGACCGGCCTGGGCCTGGCTGACAAGGCCGGCGCCAACATGCGCCAGCTCTCAGGCGGCATGAAGCGCCGCGTGCTGGTGGCCCAGGCGCTGGTGCACAAGCCGCCGGTGATCGTGCTCGATGAGCCGACCGCCGGGGTGGATGTGGAACTGCGCCAGACGCTCTGGCATTTCATCGCCCAGCTCA
>CALRVU010000234.1:0-5792 GCA_943371685.1 Bordetella parapertussis
CGGTTTCGCCGTTTGACTGCCTGAGCGAGGCCGAGCGCCGGCTGGTGCGCGCCAGCGTGGACATCGACTACATCCGGCCCGACGGCGTGATGCTGCAGCCCGGCGATGTGCCCACCCACCTGTTCGTGCTGATCAAAGGCCATGTGCAGCAGTGGGACGGCGAGGAACTGGCCGCCACCTTCGGCCCCGAAGACTGTTTTGACGGCCGCGCCCTGATGGCTGGCCGGGCCAGCAGCCGCTTTGTGGCGACTGAGGAGGTGCTGGCCTACCGCCTGGCCAAGGCCACGGTGACCGAGCTGATTGCCGCCAATGCCACCTTTGGCGCCCTGCTCTTTGCCGACCTGTCGAACAAGCTCTCGGCCCTGACGGCCCATGAGCGGCAGCATGAGCTGCAAAGCCTGACCATGGCCCGGGTCGACCAAGGCGTGCTGCGACCGGCCCGTGTGGTGAGCGCCGAGGCCGATGTGGTGTCGGTGGTGCGGCTGTTTGCCGAAGCCCGCATCAGCGCCGTGCTGGTGCGCGAGCCCGCGAGCGGGCCCGCCGAGCATGACGCCACCACCCTGGGCATCTTCACCACCACCGGCTTGCAGCGCGCCGTGCTCAGCGGCCTGCCGCTGGCCAGCACACCCGTGCGCCAGTGGACCAGCCGGCCGCTGGTCACGGTGCAGGCGTCGGACCCGCTCTACGGCGCGCTGGCCACGATGATCCGCCACCGTGTGCAGCGGGTGGTGGTGGCCCAGGACACCCGGGTGCTGGGCATGCTGGAGCAGGTGGACCTGCTCAGCGCGCTGTCCAACCACTCCTGGCTGATCACCCGGCAGATCATCGAGGCCACCGAGCTGGACACACTGGCGCAGGCCTCGGCCCAGATCACCAAGGTGATCGGCCTGCTGCACCGCGGCGGTACCAAGGTCAGCCTGATTGCGCGGCTGGTGCGCGAGCTGAATGCCCAGCTGTTCGAGCGCACCTGGCAGCTGGTGGCACCCGCCGATCTGGTGGCCCACAGCTGCCTGTTCGTGATGGGCAGCGAGGGCCGTGGCGAGCAGTTGCTCAAGACTGATCAGGACAATGCCCTGGTGCTGAGCGATGGTTTTGAGCCGCCTGTGGACCTGGCGGCGATCTGCGCGGCGTTCTCAGCCGCCTTGACGCGCTTTGGCTACCCCGAGTGCCCGGGCAAGATCATGGTCAGCAACCCGGCCTGGTGCATGCCGGCGGCGGCCTTTGCCGAGGCGGCGCGCGGCTGGCTGCTGCAACCCAGCGCCGAGAGCCTGATCTCGCTGGCCATCTTCATGGACGCCCAGCCGGTGGCCGGCGATGCCACTTTGCTGGCTGACGTGCAGGCCACGGTGCGCGCGCTGGTGAACGACAACGATGCGCTGCTGGCCCGGTTCGCGGCCTCGGTCTCGGCATTCGAGTCCAGCCCCGGCTGGTGGAACCGGTTGCTGGCCGGCGACGAGGCGGCCGCGCCGCTGGACCTGAAGAAAGCCGGAACCTTTCCATTGGTGCATGGCGTGCGCAGCCTGGCGCTGGCCCATCGAATCCACGCCACCAGCACCACCGAGCGCATCGAGGCTCTGGTGGCTGCCGATGCGCTGAGCCGCGAGATGGGCACCGACCTGCAGGATTGCCTGCACTTCTTCATGGGGCTCAAGCTCAAGCTGGGCCTGGCGGCGCTGGACGCCGGCCAATTGCCCGACAACGGCGTGGTTCGCGAGCGCCTGAGCAGTCTGGACCGCGATCTGCTCAAGGACACGCTGGCCGTGGTCAAGCGCTTCAAGCTGCTGCTGCGCCAGCGCTTTCACCTCGACCTGTTGTGAGCCGCCCGCTGCCCTTGCTGCACCACTTGCGCCATCCGCTGCGCGGGCTCTACCGCTTCTGGATGCGCTGGCACCTGGGCGACGAGCGCTATGCCTTCATGTGGGACGCACCGCCGGAGGGCGAATGGGTCAGCCTGGACTGCGAAACCACCGGCCTGAATGTGCAGCGCGACGAGATCATCGCCATCAGCGCGGTGCGCATCCGCGGCAACCGGCTGTTGACCAGCGAGCGACTGGAGCTGCTGATCAAGCCCCGGCAGACCGCCGTCAATGCCGACGCGGTGCGGGTGCACGGCCTGTTGGCGCGTGATCTGCAAGGCGGTTTGACGGCCGATGAGGCCCTGCCCCAGCTGCTGGAGTTCATCGGCAGCCGGCCGCTGGTCGGCTACTTTCTGGAGTTTGACCTGGCGATGCTGAACCGGGCCTTGTTCCCGCTGCTGGGCGTGCCGCTGCCGCAGGCCCGCCACGAGGTCTCGTCCATGTACCACGCTTGGCGCTTTGCCCAGCAGAGCGCGCTGCAGCAGCAGGTGGGCACGCCCATTGACCTGCGCTTTGACAGCATGATGGATGCGCTGCAACTGCCCCGGCGCCCGGCTCACAACCCGCTCAACGACGCTGTGATGGCCGGCCTGGCCTTCGTCAAGCTGCGTGCCTTGCTGGCGATGTGATGGAAATGCGGCGTCGCCGCTTCAGGGACTTGGTGGAAACACGCCCCCCATGCTGGGGAGTGGCGAACCGTTGGCGGGTGTGGAGAATGCGCCCAGCGCTTGCCGCTGGCTGCGCAGCACCTCTCGGAGTTGACATGATTCAAGCACGCAAAGCACTGCTGGCTCTGGCCGCAGCCCTCGCCACCACCGCTGGATTGTCAGGCGGAGCCCATGCCGGTGGCCCCACCCTGGCGGATCTCCAGGCTCGGCAAGCGATGGGCACCGATCAGCTGGTCTTGAAGTTCCGGACAGGCATGGCCGCCAATCTGGCGGAGCCGGCCCTGCGGGATGCAGCCGGCCGCTACGGCGTGCAACTCATCGGCAGCCGCCGTGGCAGCACCGGTCAGATCGTCAAGCTGGACAAGCGCCTGCCCAATGCGGTGGCTCAAAAGTTGGCCGAGGACATGAAGGCGGTCCACCCCGGCCTGGAATCAGCGCAGGCCGATGCATGGGCCACCATCCATGGCGTGCCGAACGACACCTTGTTCGCCAGCCAGTGGCACTACACCGAGGCCGCGGGCGGCATCAACCTGCTGAACGGCTGGAAGCGCTCCAAAGGCAAGGGTGTGGTGGTGGCTGTGCTGGACACGGGCTTCCGCCCACATGCCGACCTGGTGGCCAATCTGCTGCCGGGTTACGACATGATCATCAACACCGCCGTCTCCAATGATGGCGACGGTCGTGATTCCGATGCATCGGACCCGGGTGACGGGTGTGGCCAAGCCAGTACCTGGCACGGCACTCACGTGGCTGGCACGATTGCGGCCACCACCAACAACGGGATGGGTGTGGCCGGTGTGGCCCCCAAGGCCAAGGTGCAGCCGGTGCGCGTGCTGGGCTGCGGTGGCGGCTATTTCAGCGACCTCCGCGACGGCATCGAATGGGCGTCCGGTGGCACTGTGGCAGGCCTGCCGGCCAATCCGACGCCAGCCCGGGTCATCAACATGTCGCTGGGCGGAGAAACCAGCTGTCCGTCTGACCTGCAGACCGCGATCAACAATGCGGTGGCCCGAGGCACCGTGGTGGTCGCGTCCGCAGGCAACGAGTACGGCGATGTGGCCAACTTTGCACCCGCCAACTGCGCCAACGTGATCACGGTGGCGGCCACCGATCGATCCGGTGGCAAGGCCAGCTACTCCAACACCGGCTCGGTGGTGAAGATCGCTGCCCCGGGCGGCGACTTTGGCGACAGTGGCAGCGCCGTGCTGTCCACCCTCAATGCGGGTTTCTCCACCCCGGGCGCTGACAACTATGTCGAGTACCTGGGGACCTCGATGGCCGCGCCGCACGTTGCCGGTGTCGCCGCACTGCTGCTGTCGATCCAGCCGGGCCGAACCCCCGCCAAGGTGCTGGAGCGCCTGCAGAAGAGCGCGCGCCCCTTCCCGGCGGAGTGTGTCGGCTGCGGAACCGGCATCGTGGATGCCGCGGCTGCGCTGCGCTGAAGTCAGGCAGGCCGGGGCCCTGGTCCTCGCTCAAAAAAAAGGACCGCGAGCAGCGGTCCTTTTTGCATTGCGCTCAGTGCCCTGACGCGCCCGAGGCACCCAGACCGGTCTCGGAGCGCACTTGCTGCGCTTCGAAGGCGGCCCGTTCCTTGGCCGCTTGCGGGCTGCGATCCAGCATCGAGAACAGCCAGATGCCGACAAAGCCGATGGTCATGGAGAACAGCGCTGGCGAGGTGTAGGGGAACCAGGCCGAGCCCTTGGGATGGCCGAGCGTAACCTCCCAGACCGAAGGCGAGACGACGGTCAGCGCCACCGAGCTGATCAGGCCCAGAAAGCCGCCGATGACCGCGCCCTTGGTGGTGCAGTCTTTCCAGAGCACGCTCATGAACAACACCGGGAAGTTGGCCGATGCCGCAATCGCAAAGGCCAGGCTGACCATGAAGGCGATGTTCTGCTTCTCGAACACGATGCCCAGCGTGACGGCCAGGGCACCCAGGCACAGCGTGGTGATGCGCGAGACCTTCAGCTCCTTGGCGCTGTCGGCCTTGCCACCCTTGAACACCGTGGCATAGAGGTCATGCGACACGGCCGAGGCACCTGACAGCGTCAGGCCGGCCACGACGGCCAGGATGGTGGCGAAGGCCACGGCCGAGATGAAGCCGAAGAACACGTCACCGCCCACCGACTTGGCCACCAGCACCGCCGCCATGTTGGCCGTGCCTGCGCCGCCCTTGATCACGCCCTTGGCGGTATCGGCAAACTCGGGGTTGGTCAGCACCAGGGTGATGGCGCCAAAGCCGATGATGAAGATCAGCACATAGAAGTAGCCGATCCAGGTGGTGGCCCAGAACACGCTCTTGCGGGCTTCCTTGGCATCCGGCACGGTGAAGAAGCGCATCAGGATGTGCGGCAGACCGGCGGTGCCGAACATCAGGGCCATGCCGAAGCTGATGGCCGAGATCGGGTCCTTGACGAAGCCGCCCGGGCCCATCAGCGCGATGCCGACCTTGGCCGGATCGATGGCGTTGGCCGTGGCCAGGGCCGTGGCCGCGCTGGCTGCAGCCTCGGGCGACGAGGCGGCCGCGCTGGCCGCCATGGCCGAGGCAATGGCCGCTGTCTTGCCTGCGGCAGCGATGGCCGCCTTCACCTCAACGCCCTTGGCGAACAGCGCCTCCGGGCTGAAGCCGAACTGGGCCATGACCATGAAGGCCATGAAGGTCACGCCGGCCAGCAGCAGGCAGGCCTTGATGATCTGCACCCAGGTGGTGGCCGTCATGCCGCCGAACAGCACATAGACCATCATCAGCGCGCCGACGATCACCACCGCCATCCAGTACTCCAGACCGAACAGCAGCTTGATCAGCTGACCCGCCCCGACCATCTGGGCGATCAGGTAGAAGGCCACGACGACCAAGGTGCCCGAGGCCGCAAAGGCGCGGATCGGGGTCTGCTTGAAGCGGTAGCCGGCCACGTCGGCAAAGGTGAACTTGCCCAGGTTGCGCAACCGCTCGGCCATCAGGAAGGTGATGACCGGCCAGCCGACCAGAAAACCGATGGAGTAGATCAGGCCGTCGTAGCCGCTGGCCATGACCGCAGCCGAGATGCCCAGGAAGGACGCCGCCGACATGTAGTCGCCCGCAATCGCCAGGCCGTTCTGGAAGCCGGTGATGCCGCCACCGCCGGTGTAGAAGTCAGCCGCGCTCTTGGTCTTGGCGGCGGCCCATTTGGTGATCCACAAGGTGCCCGCGACGAAGGCGGCGAACATGCCGATGGCCGTCCAGTTGGTGGCCTGCTTGGCGGCTTGGCCGACATCGGCCCCCGCAGCA
>CALRVU010000235.1:0-5791 GCA_943371685.1 Bordetella parapertussis
GCAGCTCGTGGGCTTGAACGATCAGCGTCGCGCCCCGGACGGCGCGCTGCAAAGCCAGGTCGTCTCCCGGCAGCTTGGCAGACGCCAGGGCATCGATGACCTCGCGGGCTCGTTTCCTTTGGCCCATCTCCACGAGATTGAGGGCCAGATTGACGGTGAGCAGACTCTGGTCGCGTGGATAGAGCACCAAGGCCGGCGCGCTGGCCGCCAGCCCCGGCGCAACCGCAGACGCCGCAGGCGCCTGAATGCCGGTCGCTGAACCGGAAGGACCGGAACCAGCCATTCCACCGGTCAGCATCGCCTCAGCCACCTCCATGTAGGGTGAGCCGCTGCCCTGGGACTGCTGCGCCACCCGGACGAGCGAATCGTTCTGACCACCCTCGGCTTGAGCCCCTGCGGCCCCCTCGACCTCGTCGCCGCCCGCGGACCCGCCATCGCCACCGGCTTGCGCCCGAGCCAGCTTCAACAGACGCATCATGTCCACGGTGGAAATGCCGCGCGACGAGATCATCCCGCCCTCGCTGGCGGTTTCGACCGCCGTCGGACTGAACGCGAAGTCGAGCTTCTTGCCGGCGGCAAAGGCCACCACGCCCACCAGGCCCAGCACCGCCAGGCCACGCGCCGGGCCCCATTTGCCGCCCAGCCAGCGATTGGCCCGGTTCAAGCCGTATTGCGCCTCCAACTCTTCGCGGATCTGGTTGCGGATCGTGGCTTCCATCGACTCATCGTTGTCAACCTCGACTTGCCGGGCATTGAGTGCGAGCTGCGCGGCAATGCGAGCCTGCTCCTGTTCACGGATCTTCTTGCGCAGCAGCACCGACTTGTCGACCTTGTCGACATAGACCTCACACTCGGGGCAGCGCCGATCCTCGGTCACCAGCACCCGCACACCGCAGGCGGGGCAGACCATGCGGCCGTCGTAGCCGGACTCGGTCTTGGGCGCCAGCTGCAGCACCGGATTCACCTCGACCAGCAAGCCGGCACGGGTAAAGCGAAGCTTGGCCTTGTCGGCGCGCTCCCGGCTGACGGAGGCGCCGATGCGCACGCTGGGCACGCTCTTCAGGGTGCGCAGCACCAGTTCGATCTGCGCCAGCACGATGCCCGCATCAGCCACCGCACGCTGCTGGATGAGCTCCAGGTCGGCCTGCGGCGGCAGGCTGACGAACACATCGAACAGGGGCTGCTCCGGAGCTGCAGGAGCCGCCGTGGGTTGAGGCGCGCCGGGCGCGCCAGATGACCGCTGATCCAAGTCTTCACTCCCTCATGCCGACTCGCAACGCCCAAGGTTTCGCCGCGGGTCAAATTCTTGAAAGCGCCCGGCCGCTTTCTGTCTGAAGCGCATGGCCGGGCTGCCAAAAGCGGCTCGAGTCTATCCCTTCAGTCCAGCACCGCGATGACGGCCAGCCAGAGCGGCCCGGTCAGCAGGAAAGCCAGGGTCGACAAGACATTGACGGCCGTGGTCTCGGCCTCGAGCGCGCGGTAGCGCTGGGCAAACATCAGGGCATTGCTGCCAGCCGGCAAACTGGCCAGCAGCACCAGCACAGCCAATGGCAGGCCGACCAGACCGAAACCCCAGTGCGCGACCAGCAACACCAGCGCCGGCTGCACCAGCAGCTTGAGGGCCGAAGTGGCCAGCGCACCGTGCATCGAGGCCGGCCAGCCCAGGTAGGCCAGCGACATGCCGATCAGCGTCAGGCACAGCGGCACCACGGCCGAACCCAGGGTCAGCAAGACCTCATCGACGGCGGGTGCGATGCCCAGGCCGGTCAGGTTCCAGGCCAGCCCGGCCAGCACGGGCAGCACCACCGGGTGGATCAGGGCATTGCGCAGTGTGCCGGCCAGCACCGGCCCCAAGCCGGCCTGGGCACCGCCGCGCTCGCGTGCCAGGTCCAGCTCGACCAGCGTGGTGCAGACCAGCAGCAGCACCAGCGCATGGACGCTGACCAGCGTCAGGTGCAGGCCCAGACCAGCCTCACCGAGGATGCCGGCCGCCAGGGGAATGCCGACCTGCACCGAGTTGCCGAAGGTGACGGTGATGGCCTGCACCGCCGGCGCTGCCACGGCCGCACCGGTGCGTGCACGGCGGGCGCGTTGCACGCCATGGACCAGCAGCATCAACACCAGCACCGGCCCGAAGAAGGCCGCCAGCATGGCCCAGGGCAGGTTGGCCATGTCCAGCCGTGCCGTGGTGCGAAAGAACAGGGCCGGCGCGAACAGGTAGAAAGCTGCGTTGGACAGGACCCGCGCGGGCTCGGCCTGCGCATCACCCAGCCAGCGCGCCTTGCCCACCAGCCAGCCCAGCGCGACGATGGCCACGATGGCCAGCAGCTTGCCCAGCACCAGTGCGCTCATGCGCGGGCCTCGTCAGCCGCACACACAAGCCGGCCCGCGCCCTCCCGGCCAAGCATCAAGCGGCCGTCTTCTTGGCAGCCGCCTTCTTGGCGGCAGGCACCTTGGCCGCACGCGGTTCGAACTCGAAGCTGACCTTGCCTTCCTTCTTGTCGTAGGCCAGGAAGGCCTTGAACTTGCGCTTGGTCTTGTTCGAGACGAAGTTCTCCAGCAGGTCGGTCTTGCCGGTGACCAGCAGCTTGGCGATCTGCTCGCGGGCCACCGGCTGGGTCAGGATGATCTTGCCGCTCTTGAAGTCGCAGGTCACTGGTGCGCCCACGGCATGCTCGCAGACGTAGTTGCTGCCATGCTCGAACACCTTGCCCTGACACTTGGGGCAGGCGCCCAGGCTGGTCTGCTCGCTGAAGTCCACCGCCTCACCCTCTTCCAGGGCCTTGGCATCGTCGCCGAAGTCGAACTCCAGCTTCCAGTTGTGCAGTTCCTCGTCGCGCACCAGCTTGAGCTCGGCCGTGAACGGCCAGCCGGCCTTGGAGCGGAAGCCCTCCAGCGGGCCGATCTTGTGCTCGGCCAGGAAGGTCTCGACCTCGTGCAGCTCAAAACTCCGGCCGCCCGGGATCTTGGTCATCGAGAATCCACAGCCTTCAGACTGACCATCCGCGCTCATGCAGGTGAAGCGCCGGTAGTTCTCCTTCACCACCCCGCCGCAATTCGGGCACGGGGCCTTGAGCGTGGCGTAGTCGCCCGGGATGGTGTCGCGGTCGTATTCCTTGGCCTTCTTGACGATGCGCTCGGCCATGTCGGCAATCGCCTTCATGAAGGTCTCGCGCGAGAGCTTGCCCTGCTCCATCTCGGCCAGCTGGTGCTCCCAGTTGCCGGTCAGCTCGGGCTTGGTCAGGTCCTCCACACCCAGGCCGCGCAGCAGCGTCATCAGCTGGAAGGCCTTGGCCGTGGGCATCAGCTCGCGGCCCTCGCGCAGCATGTACTTTTCCAGGATCAGGCCTTCGATGACCTGCGCCCGGGTGGCTGGCGTGCCCAGGCCCTTCTCGGCCATGGCTTCGCGCAGCTCGTCGTCGTCGATCAGCTTGCCGGCGCCTTCCATGGCCGACAGCAGCGTGGCCTCGGTGTAGCGGGCCGGCGGCCGGGTGTGCAGGGCGACTAGGTTGACGCCCTCGTTGCTCACCGTCTCGCCGGGCTGCACGGCCACCAGGTTGGCGTCCTCGTCCTGCACCTCTTTGCCATAGACGGCCAGCCAGCCCGGGTTGACCAGCACTTTGCCGTTGGTCTGGAAGTGATGCAGATCGGCACCCGCCTGCACCTTGGTGATGCGGGTGGTGACCATGGACTCGGCCGGCGGATAGAACACCGCGATGAAGCGCTTGACCACCATGTCATAGAGCTTGGCCTCGGCCTCGCTCAAGGAGCGTGGCGCCTGCAGCGTGGGGATGATGGCGAAGTGGTCCGAGACCTTGGTGTTGTCGAAGACCCGCTTGATCGGCTTCACATAGCCTTCGTTCAGGCCCTTGCGTGCATGCAGGGCCAGCATGCGCAGCGGGCCGGGCAGGTCTTCGCTGGCGATCATCTCGAAGGTCTGCTTGACCACCGGCAGGTAGTCCTCGGGCAGGGCGCGCGAGTCGGTCCGCGGGTAGGTCAGAACCTTGTGTTTCTCGTACAGCGCCTGGGCCAGGCTCAGGGTGGTCTTGGCCGAGAAGCCGAAGCGCGAATTGGCCTCGCGCTGCAAGGTGGTCAGGTCATACAGGCCGGGGCTGGACTGGCTGCTCGGCTTGGCCTCTTCGGTAACGGTGCCGGGCTGGCCACGCACTGCATCGGCAATCGCCTGGGCGGCGGCCTGGTTCCAGATCCGGTCAGCACGGCGGTCGGCCACGGGGATGTCGGCCGACACGGCGCCGGGCACCTCATCGTTCTTCTTGAACTTGGGATCGAACCACTTGCCTTCGTAGTCGCCCGCGGCGGCGCCGAAGCCGGCCTTGACCTCCCAGTAGTCGCGCGAGATGTGCTTGCGGATCTTCTCCTCGCGCTCGACCACGATCGACAGCGTCGGCGTCTGCACCCGGCCCACCGTCGTCAGGAAGAATCCCCCGTCGCGGCTGTTGAAGGCCGTCATGGCCCGCGTGCCATTGATGCCCACCAGCCAGTCGGCCTCGGAGCGGCTGCGC
Source organism: Bordetella parapertussis (assembly GCA_943371685.1). Taxonomy (GTDB): domain Bacteria; phylum Pseudomonadota; class Gammaproteobacteria; order Burkholderiales; family Burkholderiaceae_C; genus Ideonella; species Ideonella parapertussis_A. The sequence goes on from CALRVU010000235.1 coordinate 4,524, forward strand.
GCGGCATCGGCCAGGCCCAGCATCTGCTGGTCGCTGCGCAACTTCTCGAACCCGTCGCGGATGGCCTGCGGCGTCATGCTCTGCAGCCACAGGCGCGTGATGGGCTTGTTGATCGGCGTCTTGGCCGTGCCGGCGTACTGCACGATCAGGCGGAAGATCAGCTCCCCTTCGCGGCCCGCGTCACAGGCATTGATCAGCGAGGTCACGTCCTTGCGCTTGACCAGCCGCACCACCGCCGTCAGCCGGGCCTTGGCCTTGTCGATCGGTGCCAGGTCAAAGTGCGGCGGCACCACCGGCAGGTTGGCAAAGCTCCATTTGCCGCGCTTGACGTCGTATTCCTCAGGCGCCTTGATCTCGACCAGGTGGCCCACCGCCGAGGTGACGATGTAGCGCTCGTTCTCGAAGTGATCGGCTTCCTTGTCGAACTTGCCGGCGACCGGCGTCAGCGCACGGACGATGTCCTGCGCGACGCTGGGCTTTTCCGCAATGATCAGTGACTTGCTCATGTGTTGTGTTTTCCGCTCAAGGACTCAAGGGCTGCCGGCGTGCCTACAATCCGCCGACTCTCGCGCCTGCGTGTACACGCGCACGCGCCCATGATTCCAATGTACCCAATGAAGCCCGCCTCCACTGACTCGACGCAAAAACCCGCTGGCGCCGCCAAAGGCCGCCGCATCCAGGTGCGCCGCAGTGGCGTGCACGGCAAGGGCGTGTACGCGGTGCAGGCCATCGAGCCCGGCGAGCGGCTGATCGAGTACACCGGCCAGATCATCAGTTGGGATGAGGCTTTGCGTCGCCATCCCCACGATCCGATGAATCCGGAGCACACCTTCTACTTCCAGATCGAAGGCGGCCAGGTCATCGACGCGCTGTACGGCGGCAATGCCTCGCGCTGGATCAACCATGCCTGCGACCCCAATTGCGAGGCCGACGAGCAGAACGGCCGGGTCTTCATCAAGGCCTTGCGTGCCATTGCACCGGGCGAAGAGCTGTTCTACGACTACGGCCTGACCATCGACGAACGCTACACCCCCAAGGTCAAGAAGCGCTATGAATGCCGTTGCGGCGCGCCCGATTGCCGGCGCACCATGCTCAGCCCCAAGCGGGCCAGCCGCACCTGAGGCAGGCCCGTCATGAACGCTTCCTTTCGATCCAGCGGTCCGTCGCCAGACCGCCACGGCCAGTGGGGCATCCAGGCCCTGTGGGAACAACTGCTGCCCTGGCTGCCCGACCTGTCGATCGAGGTGGTCGAGCAGATCGAATCGACC
>CALRVU010000236.1:0-5789 GCA_943371685.1 Bordetella parapertussis
AAAGTTCCGGACGTACTCGTCGTCAGCCTGCGTGGGCAGGGTGATCCAGGGGTCTGCATTGGCTTGGTTGGCGATGTCCAGCATCGCTTCCACCGGGGCGCCGAACGAGCCGGCCCAGGTGCGATCATCGATGCGCGGGCGCTGAGGCCATTGCTGAAGCATCGACGTGTTCGTCTTGGCCCAGTCCATCAGCCGCAAGGTGCGCCAGCCCTTCAGGTCGGCCAGCAGCGCGGGATTCCAGATGCTCTTCCGAGCCGCGGCCTCGTAGCTGACATAGGCACCTCGGCCTGGGTCGCATTCGCTGGCCACTGCAACCGCTTTGGTCGGCTTGTCCTCGCAGTAACCACCCGCTGGAACGACGCTGATGTTTCGAACGGGATTCGACGAATCAATGGTGGTGACGCTCAGAATGAACGGCATGCCCTTGCTGTTGTCGTACTGGATCACATCACGGCCGGATCGGGATTCGGTCGACGACTTGGTCGCGCCTTGGCTGTAGGTCAGCGTCCCCGCGCCTTCATAGGCCACCACATACTTGCCAGACGGTGCCGTCTGGGCCGTGGCGACGACGGTCGAGACGAAACGGAACCGCACCGCCTCGTCGCTTTCGCTCGGCAGCGCCAGAATCCAGCCCTGCGGGTCGAGGCGAAGGTGATGCTGTTCGCGGGTGTCCCAGCCAGAAGCCCCCGAATTGAAGTCCGCGCAACGGCCGCCTTTCCATCCGTGGCACTGAGTGAGCCACGGACCGGCCGTCTTCATCAGGTCCAGCGTGTTCATGACGGGAATGAAGCCTTCGATGCCTGCGAGGTTCAAACCCAAGGCTGATCGATCGGCCTGGATGGCGGCGAGCGCGACCGGTGCAGTCCGTTCGGAATGGGAACCGGGCGCCGTGGAAGTCGCGGTGTAGGGTTCGCCGCGGCAGCCTGAAACGCAGAGCAATCCTGCCGTCAGACCCAGCGCGCTCAGGGCAAAGGTCCAACCCTGCTGACGCGTCATTTCACACCCAGTGCTGCGCTCAGGAGAAGATGGGCATCCGCGAAGTGTGCAGACCCGGGCCTGCGCGAGCTTGGCACTGACATCTCAAGCCAAGCCGACAAGCTGCCTCCGGGCTTCGCCATTCATGGCTGCCACCACGTCGGTGATGAACCGGTCCTGCCATGCAAAGCCCTGGGCAGAATTGCTGTCGATGCATGAAACCCGGAACAGCAGGCCATCGACGATGTTGCCCTGCAAGCTGTGGCGGATCTCGGCCTTCTTGCGTTCCCAGCCCTCACGGCTCTGCATGTCGCCAATGATGGTCCAGTAGGTGACGGGTTCGAGGCGAACCTTGGCGAACTCGGTCTCCAGCCGACGGACCTTGATGGCACCCTGTGCAGTCTGGACGGTGTCGTCCTTCATCGAGTTGACTTTGAAGCCCTGCGCTGGATAGCACACCTCGGGATAGTGCAACTGCACGCCCGGGTTGGACTGGTCGTCGCCATAGGCGATCGACAACATGATCGGCCGGCCTTCTGGCGTCTCGTACACGCGTGACAGCACCTGGCTGTAGAGCTTGCTGACCAGCTCTTGGGTTTGTGCGTTGACCACGTTGGCTGCAATCTGACGGTTGTTGCGCCAGTTGCCGAACGCTTCGGGCACCAGGGCCTCCAGGCTGAAGTTGTGGCGCAGATCGGCAAGTCGGCGCGTGGGCACGAGTGCCTGACCAGTCAGGGCCGCCGTGCCCATCAAGACCGCAGCCAGCGCTGCTCTGCGATTGAGTTTCGGGTCGGTCATGGCTGGGCTCCTGCTGGCCGAGTCTTGATCACGAGGCGAAGCAGGCTGTCGGCCGCAATGATGAACAGCAGTGCGCTCATGAACAGCACCATGCCCGCAAAGCCGTGCAGGAAGCCCTGGCCCGCGGCGTCGCCGAAATGGAAGGTGATGAGCGACAGCGAGATCACGCGCACCACGTTGGCCGCAAAAGACAGCGGCACGATCAGGATGGCCAAAGCGATGTTGCGCAAAGCGGATGAGTGCTGGACCACATTGAGGTAGAGCAGGCCCATGGCCTCCAGGGTGAACAGGGTGTGCAGACCGGCGCAGGCATCGGCCACCAGCAGTTGGTAGGGACCGACCTGCAGGATCACCCCGGTTCGGGCCACCGGGTAGTTCAAGGCGTACATCAGATCAGCTGCAACCGCCGATACCGCAAGCTTCATCGGCTGGGTCACGGCATCGACCAAGGCCGCCGGCAGTGGCACCATGAACACCATGAAGAACAGTGGGAACCAGAGTTTGCGCAACGCGCCCGGGCCGCGCAGCAGCGCCAGGGTTCCGGCCACGCAGAACATGGCCGAGAGTGTTTGTGCGCTCAAGATGCGCTGGCCTCGACCGAACACATAGAGCAGCAGGCCCAAGCCCAACAAGCACCAGCCCAGGCGAATGGAGCCTGCCATGTCTTCTGTGGGTTGGTCGATGGCGGCCCATTGACGCCAGATCAGCCAGACACTCAAGCCGAGCACGATCGGCCCGTGGCCCTGCTCGTCGGTTGCCCAGACAGTGCTGAACAGGTCACGCAGCGTGGGCAGGTACAGCGCCGCCAAGCCGAGGGCAGCGATCCACCACGCTTGCCGGTGGGGCGCGAAGGCGCTCTTGAGGTCAAGCATGTGTTGGCCTGTCGTGGTCAGAACTCGTTCATCACCACGCCCGCCAGGCGCGCATTGCCGGCCTGCAGGGACTCCACCAGCGCCTGCAGCTTGGCCACTTTGTTGGCGTCTTTGCGGCTGACGACCAGCGCGGCACCGCAGCGCGACGCGACGACCGTGCCATCGCTGCCGAACACGGCTGCCGGCGTGTCGACGATGACGTGGTCGAACTTGATCGTCACCTCGCGCAGCAGCATGCCGAAGGCCGGGCCCTCGAGCAGCTCCAGCGGGTTGGGTGGCTGGGCGCCGACCGGAATGATGTAGAGATTGGGCACGCCCGGAACGGCCTTGACGATGCCCTTGCCGCCGCGTCCAGACAGCACGCTGGACAGGCCGACCGAGTTGTTCACATCGAACACCTGGTGCATGCGCGCGCCGCGCATGTCGGCATCGATCAGCAGCACCTTGCCGCCCAGCTGGGCCAGGGCCACGGCCAGGTTCGCACAGAAGTAGGTCTTGCCGTCGCCCGAGTCCGCGCTGACCACGGCCAGAGGGCGGCGCGGGCCGGAGTCATCGGCCTGGGTGCGCATCAGCACCTGGCTGCGCGTGGCTCGAAAGGCCTCGGCCTGGTGGCCGAAGGGCTGGTTGAGCATCACCAGCTCGGGGCTGCTCTTCTTGCGGTCCTCGTCGGCATAGGCGTATTTGAACTGCTGAGCCAGGGCCTGCAGCACATCGTCGGTGTCCGCCAGGCCCAGGGCAATCGCCGCCTCGCCAAAACGCAGATTGTTCTCGCGCTGGTAGTCGCTGATGCGTTCCAGATCGTCAGCGCTCAGGTTGCGCGCATCGCGGATCAGCTCGCCGATGACCTTGCCGTCAGGCTTGCTGCCGGGGGGCGGCTGGAACTGGCCGAAGATGGTGTCGCCGTTGTAGGGCTTTTCGCTCATGATGGATCTTTGTCTGGCGCTGGCAGGCGGCGCCCGGAAATCACGCGGTCACGCGTTAGTGCCAGTTGAGCACGGACGCCACGGTTCATTTTGGGCGTGGGCATGATGCCGATCACTGGCAGGCCCAGGGCGGTGATGGCGTCGGCCGGCGTGCGCACGCGCTTGTCGAGCTGCTCCATCAGCAAGGCCGCGCCAAAGCCCAGGCCCAAGGCGCCCGCCAGGCCCATCAGCAGGTTGGCCATGACCTTGGGCGATGAGGGCTTGCTGGGAGGCGAAGCCTGGCTGATCACCGTGGCATTGCTCTGGCGGTTCTGGCTTTCCAGATTGGTCTGGTTGTAGCGCGTCAGGACCAGGTCGTAGGCCTTCTTGGCGTTCTCCACGTCGCGGGCCAGTGCCGCACCTTCGTCGCGCACCGCCTTGAGTTTGAGCAGCTTGTCGCGCTGGGCTTCCAGGCTGGCCCGGATCTCACCTTCACGGGCGCGGTTGATGTTGGCGCTGACGGCGACGCCGCCCGTGACATTGCGGGTCTCGGCGGCCAGTCGTTGCTTGATTTCGGCGACGGTGGCGCGGCCCGTCTGCACCTGCGGATGGTTCTCGCCATAGCGCGACAGCAGCTCCTGCAGCTTGCCCTCGGCCTGGCCCAGCTCGGACTTGAGGCTGGTGATGGCCGAGTTGCTGAGGACCTCGGTCATCCGGTCGGCGTTGGTGGCCGCCTGGGCCTGGCGGGTCGATGTTTCGGCGCGCTGGGTCTGGGCCTGCACCAGTTCGGTCGACAACTGATCCAGCCGGTTCATTTCGACGTCGACGCGGGCGGAGTCGCTGACGAGGAGGCCGTTGGTCCGCTCAAAGTCGGACAGCTTGGCTTGGGCGCGCTCCATGGCCTCGCGGGCCTCTTTGGATTGCTCGTTGAAGAAACCCGAATACTGCTTGGCTGGGTCGACCCGCAGTTCGATGGCCGTCTCCAGATAAGCCTGCATGTAGGCATTGGCAGCCGCTGCCGCAAAGCGGGCATCGGCTGCGCGATAAGCGATCGAGATGACGTTGCTGCCGGGCCGTGCCACCCCCAGCTCCAGGCCGTTCTGCAGCAGGGTCACGAGGTAGTCCTGAAAACTGCCATCACCACCGCGTTTCTTTTCCCAGTCAGTGCGCAGATCGGTCATCTCCAGCAGCTTGAGGTTCTGGATGACGCGCAGGGCGACGCGATCGCTGCGGATGACTTCGAGCTGGGTGTTGATCAGCGCCGGTGACGTCGATCCGCCATAAAGCATGGAGCTGACCGGGTCGGGCTTGGCTTCAATGACGAGGGAAGCGGAGGCGGTGTAGAGCCGCGGCGCCAGCGCGGTATAGGCCACGGCGGCGCCGAGCACCAGCACGAAGACGGCGACGGCTACCAGCCAGCGGGCACGCAGCACCGCCAGAAAATGCGAAAGATTCATGAACGGTTCTCGGGAACGTTTAGAACAGGCTTTCGCGCACGAACATCACATCGCCGGCGCGCAGCAAGTCCGTCATGCCCGGCTCGATCGCCTGGCTGCCACCTTCACTGCTTTGCCGCTGGACCTGCAGGCCTTTGAGCGTGCCACGCTGCGTCAGGCCACCGGCGGTGGCCAGTGCCTGCATCACGGTCATGCCGCGCTCCAGGCGGATCTGGCCGGGCCGCTGCACTTCGCCATACAAATACACCTGTGGCGCGCGATCGACCCAGATCGAGTCGCCCGGCATGATGATCAGGTCTTCTTGCCCGCCTTCGCGCGCAAAGATCCTGGGCAGGTCGACTTCGTGGCGCACGGTTTGGCCATCCCGCTTGCCGATCAGCACCACCGTGTCCGAGCCCGCTCCGGCAACGACACCACCCGCCAGCGCCAGCACCTCGGTCAGGCGCATGCCCGTCACATCCAGTGCCACTCGGCCCGGCTTGGCCACCTGGCCCAGCACATTGGCCTGGCTGGCTCGAACCTGCGTCACCACGATGATGACCTGCGGGTTCTTGACGAACTCGCCCTTGCGCAGGGCGTTGGCCAGCTCAGTCTCGGCCTCGTTGATCGACAAGCCGCCCACCGCCACGCGGCCGACCAGCGGGAAGCTGATGACACCGGCTTCAGTGACCCGGGTCTCGAGGCTCAGATCGGGGCTTTGATAGACGGTGATGCGGATCGTGTCGCCGGCGCCGATGCGGTAGGAGTCGCTGGCCTTGACGGCCGCAACTGGTGCCGGGCTCTGG
>CALRVU010000237.1:0-5781 GCA_943371685.1 Bordetella parapertussis
CGTGCCCACGCCGATCGTCATGCGCCGACCCAGCACGATGGGCTCAGCGCGCTCGTTCGGGTTGGGTTCGAAACCGGGCACGGTCTCCTTGGGGATGGTGCGCTTGATCAGCTTCTCGATGTCGCGCAGGAACAGGTCCTCGTCGACGCAGACCAGCGAGATGGCCTCGCCCTGGGCGCCAGCACGGCCGGTCCGGCCGATGCGGTGCACATAGTCCTCGGGCACATTGGGCAGCTCGAAGTTGATCACGTGCGGCAGCTGGTCGATGTCGATGCCACGGGCAGCGATGTCGGTGGCGACCAGCACCTGCAGGTCGCCGCTCTTGAACTCGGCCAGGGCCTTGGTGCGGGCACCCTGGCTCTTGTTGCCGTGGATGGCCATGGCGCTGATGCCCTGGTCGTTCAGGAACTCGGCCAACCGGTTGGCGCCATGCTTCATGCGGGTGAAGACCAGCACCTGGTGCCAGTTGCCCTGACGGATCAGGTGGGCCAGCAATTCCTTCTTGCGATCACGCCCGACCGGGTGGATCTTCTGGGCGATGGTCTCTGCGGTCTGGTTGCGCCGTGCCACTTCAATCAGGGCGGGCTGGTTCAGCAGGCGGTCGGCCAGCTGCTTGATCTCGTCACTGAAGGTGGCCGAGAACAGCAGGCTCTGCTTCTGCTTGGGCAGGTAGTTCAGCACCTTCTTGATGTCGTGGATGAAGCCCATGTCGAGCATGCGGTCGGCTTCATCGAGGATGAAGATCTCCACGTGCGACAGGTCCAGCGTGCCTTGCTGATGGTGGTCCAGCAGGCGGCCGGGGGTGGCCACGAGGATGTCCACACCCTTGCGCAGGCGCTCGATCTGCGGGCCCATGCCCACGCCACCGAACATCACCATGCTGGTCAGCGGCAGGTACTTGCCGTAGACGCGCACGCTTTCCTCGACCTGGGCAGCCAATTCGCGGGTGGGTGTGAGGATCAGGGCGCGGATGGCGGTGCGGCCGCGGGCATCCTTCTTGGGGCCGGCGGCTGCCAGGCGGTGCAGGGTGGGCAGGGTGAAGCCAGCCGTCTTGCCGGTGCCGGTCTGGGCGCCAGCGAGCAGGTCGCCGCCGCCGAGCACGGCGGGAATGGCCTGGGCCTGAATCGGGGTGGGATGGGTATAGCCTTGTTCGAGCACCGCGCGAACAAGCGGTTCGGCCAAGCCGAGGGTTTCAAAGGTCATGGAGGCTCATCTTGAGCGTATCGCCGGCCCGCTGCCCACAAGCAGGGGCACCAGCCAGGGGCCCGGCGTGGAAGGAAGACGGTGCGCAAGACTGCGCGAGCCGTTGTCAGAACTGACAGGCGATCAACAGAGCTGGACTCCAGATCGTTGGACCGGAGTGTACCAGTCAAGGGATTGCGCGCAGGCCGACGGGCATGCTCCCATCGGTCCTTTACAGGCTGTGGTTACATTTGGCTGGCGCTGCCGAACAGCGCAGCCATGCGCCCTGGCTTGCATTGCGCTCGTTTTCTGGAACCTTCACTTGCCCGATCTTCCCCTCATCACTGCGCGCGTGCAGGCTTGGCGCGACATCCTGCATGTGTACTTCGCGCCCGAGGCCGCTGCGGCGGCGACGCGCGCGCGGCATCTGGCCTCAGTGACCCGCTTGTCGGCCTTGGCCATGCTGGCCAATGTCCTGTGTGCGGCGATGTTGGTGCTGTCGCTGTGGGGCACGACGGAACCCGCCCTCTTGCTGGGCTGGTTCGGGCTGTTGCTGGCGGGTTGTGTCTGGGGGGCATGGCGGGGCCAGGTGGCCACCCGGTCGATGTCGGGCAATGCGTCGCCGCGCGCCATCGTTCACTTCAGCAGTCATGCAGCCGGGTTGGCGCTGCTTTGGGCGGCCGTGCCCTTGTTCTGGTTTGGCAGTGGCCAGCCCCAGCAGCAGTTGGTCATCGCCATGCTGCTGTGCGGCATGCTGGGCGCCGGGGCATTCATGCTGGCGCCGGTTCCGCCTGCCAGCCTTGCCTGGCTGGGTGTGTTGACAATGGGGTCGCTGAGCGCCTTGCTGCTCCAGGCCAGTGGCCCGGCCTGGACGGTGGCGGGTCTGCTGCTGGTCTATGCCACGGTGGTTCTCTGGGGAGTGTGGGCCACGGTGCTGCAGCTCAACGCGCGCCTCAGTTTTGAGCGTGAAGCCGCGCGGCAGGGCCAGATGGTCAACCTCTTGTTGCGGGATTTTGAAGAGCACGCGGCGGATGTGCTCTGGGAGATCGACCGGCGCGGGCGCTTTGTCCACGTGTCTGACCGGCTGGCGGCCTTGCTCGGCCAGCCCGAATCGGAACTGCTGGGTGCCAGCCTGCTGGAAGTGTTCGAGCTCCGTCAGGTCGAGTCCGATGCCTCGGCCGGCTTGAAGGCATTGCGTGCGGCCCTGTTGCGCGACAAGCCGTTTCGCGACGTGGTGCTGCAGGTCCATGCCGGTGAGTCCCGGCGCTGGTGGTCCTTGACGGCCAAGCCGCTGCTGGATGAAGTCGGCCGCTCGCTGGGTTGGCGCGGTGTGGTGTCGGACGTGACGCAGCAACGGCTCACGGACCAGCGTCTGGCGTATCTCGCCAATTACGATTCGTTGACCGGCCTGGCCAACCGGGTGCAGTTGCGGGAGCGTCTGTCGCAAGCGCTGGAGGCCCGCGGTGATCCGCCGCGGCGCAGCGCCTTGCTGTGCCTGGACCTGGACCACTTCAAGTCGATCAACGACTCGCTGGGTCATTCGGTGGGTGACGATGTCCTGCGTCTGGTGGCACAGCGGCTGCAGTCGGTGGTGCGGCGCAGCGATGTGGTGGCACGCCTCGGGGGCGACGAGTTTTCGGTGTTGCTGGACGACGTGCGCAGCGACGGCGAAGTAGCGCACCTGTCACGCCGGCTGCTGCAGATCCTCAACACACCCGGCGAGGTGCGGGGTCGCACCGTGAACGTGGGCGCCAGCATTGGCGTGGCACTGATCCCTGATCACGGCAGCACCATTGACGAAGCCCTGGGCAACGCCGACCTGGCGTTGTATGTGGCCAAGGAGAACGGGCGCGGCTGCTGCGAGTACTTTGCGCCGTGGATGGGCGAGCGAAGCCGGCGGGTGGTGTCGATCGAGCACGAGTTGCGGCAGGCCTTGCAGCGTGGCGAGCTCAGCATCGATTGGCAACCCTGGGTGCAGATTGAAGACTGGAAGCTGCTGAGCGCCGAGGCGCTGGTGAGATGGAATCACCCCACGCTGGGCCTGATCTCGCCGACCGAGTTCATCCCGGTGGCCGAGAAGTGCGGAATGATCGGCGAGATCGGCGCCTGGGTGCTGCAACGGGCCTGCCAGGAGGCGCAGTCGCTGTTCGGCAACCTGATGATCTCGGTGAATGTGTCGCCCACGCAGATGATGCGCCAGGGCCTGATCGACGATGTGAAGCGCGCCCTGCAAAGCTCAGGATTGGCGCCGAGCCGGCTCGAGATCGAGATCACCGAGGGCGTGTTCCTGGACGACACCCCCACCGCCATGTCCAATTTGCATCAGCTCAAGGCCCTGGGCGTGCAGATCGCGCTGGACGACTTCGGCACCGGTTATTCATCGCTCGCCTACCTGCGGCGTTTCCCGTTCGACACCTTGAAGATTGACCGCGCCTTCGTGCGTGAGCTGCTGACGCACCGGGACGCGCGGGCGATCGTCCGGACCATCATTGAGCTGGCGCGCATGTTGGGCATGCGCACCGTGGCTGAGGGGGTCGAAGAGCCCGCGCAACTGGAGGTCTTGCGCCGCTCGGGCTGCGACTCGGTGCAGGGCTTTTTGCTGGCCCGGCCGGCGCCGGCCAATGCCATGCGCCGCTTGCTGGACCACTGGGACGCCAATCACCGCCCCGATGCAGGCGCCTTCGAGCTCAGCGACTCGATGCATTTCGAGCAATACATGCCAAACCTGGCCGCCGGGCGATAATCAACATGGTTTCGCGGCCCGCGCAGTCTGCGCCCCGGCCCCGGCCACTCCGATTCAGACCCCTACGAGCCCCGGCGGCTCGGCCGGCCGAACCTTGTTCCGCCGGCATGTTTCCATGTCATCAGGACCGCAAATGGCGCAATACGTCTTCACCATGAACCGCGTCGGCAAGATCGTGCCGCCGAAGCGGCAGATCTTGAAGGACATCACCTTGTCCTTCTTTCCCGGCGCCAAGATCGGCGTGCTGGGCGTCAACGGCTCGGGCAAGTCGACCTTCCTGAAGATCATGGCCGGTGTCGACAAGGACATCGAGGGCGACGCCGTGCCCATGCCCGGCATCAAGATCGGCTATCTGCCACAGGAGCCCGAGATCAATCCGGTGCAGACCGTGCGCGAAGCCGTGGAAGAAGGCATCGGTGGCGTGCTGGCCGCCAAGAAGCGCCTGGACGAGGTCTATGCCGCCTACGCCGAGCCGGACGCCGACTTTGACGCCCTGGCCGCCGAACAGGGCGAGCTGGAGTCGATCATTGCCGCTGCCGGATCCGAGAACACCGACCTGCAGCTGGAACTGGCCGCCGACGCCCTGCGCCTGCCGGCCTGGGATGCCATCATCGGCAAGCTCTCGGGCGGCGAGAAGCGCCGCGTGGCGCTGTGCCGCCTGTTGCTGAGCAAGCCTGACATGCTGCTGCTCGACGAGCCGACCAACCACTTGGACGCCGAAAGCGTGGACTGGCTGGAGCAGTTCCTGTCGCGCTTCAGCGGCACCGTGGTGGCCATCACCCACGATCGCTACTTCCTGGACAACGCCGCCGAGTGGATTCTGGAACTCGACCGCGGCCAGGGCTATCCGTACAAGGGCAACTACTCGGACTGGCTGGACGGCAAGGGCAAGCGCCTGGAAGCCGAACAGAAGAGCGAGGATGCCCGCGCCAAGGCCCTGAAGCAGGAACTGGAATGGGTGCGCAAGAACGCCAAGGGCCGCCAGGCCAAGAGCAAGGCGCGTCTGGCCCGCTTTGAAGAGCTGAGCGACGTCGAATACCAGAAGCGCAACGAGACCAACGAAATCTTCATTCCGGTGGCCGAGCGCCTGGGCAATGAGGTCATCGAGTTCGTCAACGTGTCCAAGAGCTTTGGCGAGCGCGTGCTGATCGACAACCTGAGCTTCAAGGTTCCGGCCGGCGCCATCGTCGGCATCATCGGTCCGAACGGCGCCGGCAAGTCGACGCTGTTCCGCATGATCCAGGGCGTCGAGCAGCCCGACAGCGGCGAGGTCAAGATCGGCAAGACGGCCCAGCTGGCCTTTGTGGACCAGAGCCGCGAAGGCCTGGCCGCCGAGAACACCGTCTGGCAGGACGTGTCGGGTGGCCTCGACAACATCGTCGTCGGCAAGTTCGTCATGCCCAGCCGCGCCTATCTGGGCCGCTTCAACTTCAAGGGCAACGACCAGCAGAAGCTGGTCGGCAGCCTGTCGGGTGGTGAGCGCGGCCGTTTGCACCTGGCCAAGACCCTGGCCCAGGGCGGCAACGTGCTGATGCTGGACGAGCCGTCCAATGACCTGGACGTCGAAACCCTGCGCGCCCTGGAAGATGCCCTGCTCGAGTTTGCCGGCAGCGCCATGATCATCTCCCACGATCGCTGGTTCCTCGACCGCATCTGCACCCACATCCTGGCCTGCGAAGGCGACTCGCAGTGGTTCTTCTTCGACGGCAACTACCAGGAGTACGAAGCCGACAAGAAGAAGCGCCTGGGCGAAGAAGGCGCGCGGCCCAAGCGCGTGCGCTTCAAGCCCCTGAAGTAAGCACCGGCCGCGCTTCTGCGCCCCAAAGAAAAGCCGCCCTCGGGCGGCTTTCTTCATG
>CALRVU010000238.1:0-5764 GCA_943371685.1 Bordetella parapertussis
CTGGCGCAAGCCCCGGCGCAATGCCGGCGTTGCGCTGTGGCGCGCCGGCCATCCGGCCCGCCAGCGGCCTGCGCAAGCGGCCCGGCACGGCGTATGCTGAACCCTCTGTTCGGATGCCCGCGCCCCGGGCCACCTGCCGTGGACCAGCACTTTCTCACGCCGCTCTTCTCGCCCCGCTCGATCATCGTCTTTGCCGGCGACCCCGAGCAGGCCGCCAGCGCCTCGCCCATGGCCCGGGCCTTGATCCAGGGTTTGACGGCAGAGGGCTACCAGGGCACCGTGCGCTGGCTCGACATCGCCATGACCGGCACCCTGTCGGACCTGGCTCACACCCGCGCGGATCTGGCCATCATCGCTCTGCCGGCCGATCAGCTGGAAGCAGCGCTGGAGATCGCCGGGCGCATCCGCTGCCGGGCGGCGGTCGTGCTGTCGTCGGGCCTGCCAGCGGCCGACTGCGCCAGCCTGCATGCGGTGGCGCGGCGCCATGGTGTGCAGTTGCTGGGCCCCAACAGCCTGGGCTTCCAGCGCCCGCACCAGAAGCTCAATGCCGGGGCCACCGGCCCGCTGGCCGCCGCCGGGCCGCTGGCCCTGGTGTCGCAGTCGGGCGCGCTGACCACCTCGATCCTGGACTGGGCGCGGCACAACGGCGTGGGTTTCTCCACCGTGGTCTCGCTGGGTGCCAACACCGCTGTCGATCTGGCCCAGGTGCTGGACTTCCTGTCCAACGATGCGGCCACCCACAGCATCCTCGTCTACATGGAGGGCATCACCCACGCCCGCCGCTTCATGAGCGCGCTGCGTGCCGCCGCGTCGATCAAACCGGTGGTAGTGATGAAGGCCGGGCGCCAGCCTGCCGGCAGCAGCGCCGCCTTGACCCACTCGGCCGCCATCGTCGGCTCGGACGATGTGTTCGAGGCGGCTTTGCGCCGGGCCGGCGTGGTGCGGGTGCGGGCCTTCACCCAGCTGTTCTCGGCCGCCAAATGCCTGGCCTCGCGCTACCGCCCGGTGGGCAAGAAGCTGGCCATCGTCACCAACGGCGGCGGCCCGGGCGTGCTGGCCGCCGACTGGAGCAATGAGATCGGCCTGGAAGTGGCACGGCTGAGCGATGCCAGCCACCTGCGTCTGGTGCCGCTGCTGCCGCCCAACGCCACGCTGAATCCGGTGATCGACCTGGGCGAAGAGGCCACCGGCGCGCACTTCCGCGCCGCCGTCGAGGCCTGCGGCAGCGACGCCGGCGTGGACGGCGTGCTGGTCATCTACTCGCCCAAGCCGGCCTGTGCTGAAGGGTCGGAGCCCGACACCGTGGCCCAGTCCCTGCTGGACGGCTCGGCCAAGCTGGGCAAGCCGGTGATTGCCTGCTGGATGGGTGAGGACACGGTGCGACAAGCGCGCACCTTGATGGCCGAGCACGGCCTGCCCAATTTCCGCACGCCCGAGGCGGCGGTGGACGCCTTCGGCAACATCGCCGGCTTTTATCAAAACCAGCAATTGCTGCAGCAGACGCCGCCGCCACTCAGCACCCTGGAGACACCCGACGCCGAGGGCGCCCGCCTGCTGATCGAAGGCGTGCTGACCGAGCGCAGGCGAGTGCTGACCGAGATGGAATCCAAGGCCTTGCTGGCGGCCTTTCACATCCCCGTGACCCGCACCATGCTGGCCCGCAGTGCCACCGAGGCCATGCTGATCGCCAGCCAGCTCGGCTATCCCGTGGCCCTGAAGATCGACTCGCCCGACATCAGCCACAAGAGCGATGTGCGCGGCGTGGCCCTGAATGTGCGCACCGCCACCCAGGTGCGCGACACCTATGTGGACATGCTGGCCACCGTGGCCAAGGCCCAGCCCGGCGCGCGCATCAACGGCGTGACCATCCAGCCCATGAGCGGCAAGCCGCGCGGCCGCGAGGTCTATGTGGGCTTGAGCACCGACGTGCCCTTCGGCCCGGTCATCACCTTTGGCGCCGGCGGCACCATGATCGAGCTGATCGCCGACCGGGCGATGGAGCTGCCACCACTGAACCAGTTCCTGGCCCGCCGCCTGATCGAGCGGGCCCGGGTGGCCGAGACCCTCGGCCACTGGCGCGGCAATGCACCGGTCAACCTGGAGGCGCTGGAGCAGGTGCTGCTGCGGGTGTCGGAAATGGTCTGCACCCTGCCGCAGCTGCGCGAGATGGACATCAACCCGATCATCCTGGACGAGGACGGCGCGGTGGCGGTGGATGCGCGCATCGTCATCGAGCATGCCGGTCCGTCGACCCAGCCCTATGCCCACCTGGCCATCCTGCCCTACCCGGCCGGCCTGGAGCGCGAGTGGCCGATGAAGGGCGGCGGGCTCTACACGATCCGGCCGGTTCGCCCCGACGATGCCGAAATGCTGCAGCAACTGGTGCGCGAGCTCTCGCCCGAGAGCCGCTACTTCCGCTTCGTCAGTTCGATGAAGGAACTGCCGGCGCGCATGCTGGCCCGCTACACCCTGATCGACTACGACCGCGAGATGGCCCTGGTGGCCGTGCAGCGCAGCCGCACCCTGGCCGAGGACGGCAGCTTCGTCGAGACCGAGCAGATCATCGGCGTGTCGCGCTACATCACCAACCCGGACCAGACCAGCTGCGAGTTCTCGCTGGTGGTCAGCGACGCCTGCGCCGGCCAGGGCCTGGGCTCGCGGCTGATGCTGTCGATCATGGACGTGGCCCGCGCCAAGGGCCTGGCCGAGATCGAGGGCCTGGTGCTGACCGACAACGACGGCATGCTGCGCTTGATGCGCAGCCTGGGCTTCATCGTCAAACCCTTTGCCGAGGACGCGGACTTCCGGCTCTGCACCCGCACGCTCTGAGCCAAGCCGGCGACAATCGCCGGCTTTGCATCTCAAGGCTCAGGGCCCATGGCCGGCATCCACATCACCGACATCGAAGCGGCCATCAACTGGTGGCGCGAGCGTTCCCCTTCAGCGGATGGTCTGGTGGCCTGCGCCGAGGTGCGCGCCCTGGCGGAGGTGTATGCGCTGATGGTCTATTACCGCGAGCCCGAGGCCGACGAAGACACCATGCCGCGCGCGGCCCACGAAGCCTGGCTGCGCTGGGTGGACAGCCAGCCCGATGCACCCTGCATCGCCATCTGCTCGACGGCCCAGGGCGACGCCCTGTGCAAAGGCTGCGGCCGCACTGAAGACGAAGTGCAGGACTGGCCGGCCTACACCGCATCCGAGAAGCGCCGGGTCTGGCGCCGCATCACCATCGAAGCCACGGCCTGGCGCTTCAACCGCTATGCCGAGCGGGCCAAGCCGCACACCGGCCCCGAGGCATGAGTCGCTTGCGCGCTGCGGGCCGCATTCAGCGCTGGTGGGCCGATGTGCAGCGCATCGCGCCGCTGGCCTGGCCGGTGCTCATCGGCCAGCTGGCCGTGCTGGCGTTCAACACCATCGACACCCTGGTGGTGGCCCGCCACTCGCAGGCCGATCTGGCTGCGTTTGCGGTGGGGGCGGCCGCCTATGTGACGGTGTTCGTCGGCTTCATGGGCGTGGTGCTGGCGGTGTCGCCCACGGTGGGCCAGTTGTTTGGCGCCGGCAAGACCCAGGCCGCCGGTGACGAGGTGCACCAGGGCGTGTGGCTGGCCCTGGGCCTGTCGGCGCTGGGCTCCACGGTGCTGCTGTTTCCTCAGCCTTTCTTGTGGCTGGCCAATGCCCAGCCCGAAGTGGCCGACAAGGTGCAAGGCTATCTGCTGGCCCAGGCGCTGTCGCTGCCGGCTGCCTTGCTGTTCACCGTGTTCCGGGCCTTCAACACCGCCGTGTCGAGGCCCAAAGCGGTGATGCTGCTGCAACTGGGCGGCTTGTGCGTCAAGCTGCAGATCACCGTCGCGCTGGTGTCGGGCATGCCAGCCCTGGGCTTGCCCGAGCTGGGCGTGACCGGCTGCGGCGTGGGCACCGCAGTGGCGCTGTGGAGCCAGTTGGCGGTGGCGCTCTGGCTCCTGCGGCGCGATGCGTTCTACCAGCCCTTCGCCCTCTGGGGCCGAGGCCTGCACGCGCCGCACTGGCCGGCCCTGAAAGGCCTGCTCCGGCTCGGCCTGCCCATGGGCTCGGCCATCCTGATCGAGGTCTCGGCCTTCAGCTTCATGGCCTTGTTCATTGCACGACTGGGCACGGTGCCGGTGGCCGGGCACCAGATCGCCATGAATCTGGTGTCGCTGATGTTCATGCTGCCGCTGTCGCTGGCCAACGCCACCAGCACCCTGGCGGCTCAGCGCATCGGCGCGGGCGATCCGGATGACGCCAGGCGCCTGGGCTGGCATGGTGTGCAATTGGGCGCATTGCTGGCCAGTGTGCTGGGCGCCGGCATCTACCTGAACCGCGAGGCGGTGCTGGGTTTCTACACCGATGACCGCGCCGTGGTGCTGGCCGCCATGCCGCTGCTGGCCTGGCTGGCCTTGTTCCATGTGGCCGATGCCGTGCAGACCATCGTCGCCTTCTCATTGCGAGCCTGGCGCATCGCCACGGCGCCGATGGTGATCTACGCCGGCGCGCTGTGGGGCGTCGGCCTGTGCGGGGGCTATGCGCTGGCCTTCAATCTGCCCGGCAATGTGCCCCTGGCCTTGCAGGGTGCGCCGGGCTTCTGGACCGCGGCCACCGCCGGCCTGCTGGTGGCCAGCCTGGGCTTGTCAGCGCTGATGGCGCGGGTGATCAGGCCGCGTCCGACAGCAGCCGACTTGCCGGCAGGCTGATCACGAAGACACTGCCCCCACCGTCATGGGCATGGCAACGCACATCGCCGCCATGGCGCCGCGCGATCTGCCGCACCAAGGCCAGGCCCAGGCCCACGCCGCCTTCGCGCTCTGCATGGCCGGGCAGGCGGTAGAAGGGCTCGAAGATCCGCTCGCGCTCGGCTTCGGGCACACCTGGTCCACGGTCGCTGACCTGCAACTCGATGGCGTCGGCCTCGTCGTCATGGACCAGCTTGAGCGCCACTTCCTCGCCGCCATAGCGGCGGGCGTTCTCGAGCAGATTTCGCACGGCGCGGCGCAGCAGGCGGTCGCTGCCGGCCACCATCAATGCGGTGCCATCCACCTGCGCATCCACGCGTGAGGCTTCTTCCACGGCCAGGCCCAGCAGATCCACCGGGTCTTGCAGTTCCACCGGCGCACCGGCTTCCAGGCGGCTGGACAGCAGCACCTCTTCGACCAGCGCATCCAGTTCGGCAATGTTGGTGTTGATCTCGCGCTGCAGCTTGGCCTGCGCAGCGGGCGGTGAATCGCCCATCATGGCCACCGCCATCTTCAAGCGGGCCAGCGGCGAACGCAGCTCGTGGCTGGCATTGGCCAACAGGCTTTGATTGGCCTGCACCAGCGTCTCGATCCGCTGGGCCGCGCGGTTGAAACTGGCGGCCAGCGCGGCCACCTCGTCGCGACCGGTCTCGTCGACCCGGTGGTTGAGGGCACCGCCGCCAAACGCCTCGACGCCCTGCTTCAGGGATTCGAGCCGGCGGGTCAGGCCACGCACCACCGGATAGGCACCGGCCGCCACGGCCACGAACAACAAGGCCACCAGGACCAGAATGCCCACACCGGCAGGCCAGTCAGGCAGGAAACCCAGCGGCCGGAAGCCATGCTCCCCCGGGAACGGTCCGCGCTCGCGATCAGCTGCGCCAGGTCCGGGGCCCTCTCGGCCCGCCCGCGGCGGCGACGGGGGCGACAAACCCTTGGGCGGCGGGGCCAGCTCGGCTGGACGCCCCCGCTCGCCGGCCTGTTCGGGCGGTCCGCCCTGGAACCCACGCAGCAGC
>CALRVU010000239.1:0-5745 GCA_943371685.1 Bordetella parapertussis
CACGCCCAAGAGCTGGTGGTCAAGATCGGTCACGTCGGCCCCACCAGCGGCGGCATTGCCCACCTGGGCAAGGACAACGAGAACGGCGCCCGCATGGCCATCGACGAGTTGAACGCCAAGGGCGTGATGATCGGCGGCAAGAAGGCCAAGTTCGAATTGCTGGCTGAAGACGACGCAGGCGATCCCAAGCAAGGCACGGCCGCTGCACAGAAGCTGGTCGACTCCAAGGTCAACGGCGTGATCGGCCACCTGAACTCGGGCACCACGATTCCTGCCTCCAAGATCTACTCGGATGCCGGCATCCCCCAGATCAGCCCCTCGGCCACCAACCCAAAGTACACCCGCCAGGGCTACAAGACCACCTTCCGCGTGGTGGCTGACGACGTGCACCTGGGTGGCACGCTGGGCAAGTACGCCGTGACCGACCTGAAGGGCAAGACGATTGCCGTGATCGACGACCGCACGGCCTACGGCCAGGGCGTGGCCGACGAGTTCGAGAAGGGTGTCAAGGGCGCCGGCGGCAAGATCGCCAAGCGCGAGTTCACCAACGACAAGGCCACGGACTTCACCGCCATCCTGACCAGCATCAAGGCCACCAAGCCTGACGTCGTGTTCTACGGCGGCATGGACGCCGTGGCCGGCCCGATGATCCGCCAGATGAAGCAGCTGGGCATCACCGCCAAGTTCATGGGCGGCGACGGCATCTGCTCGGGCGAGCTGCCCAAGCTGTCGGCTGGCGCCATGGCCGATGGCCAGGTGGTCTGCGCTGAAGCCGGTGGTGTCGAAGGTGCACAGAAGGTCGGCATGGAGAAGTTCAAGGCCGACTTCAAGACCAAGTACAAGGCCGATGTGCAGATCTACGCACCGTACGTCTACGACGCCACGATGGTGATGGTCGACGCCATGGTCAAGGCCGGCTCGGCTGAGCCAGCCAAGTACCTGCCGGTGCTGGCCAAGACGGCCGGCTACAAGGGCGTGACGGGCACCATCGCCTTTGACGAAAAGGGCGACGTGAAGAACGGCGCGCTGACCTTGTTCACCTACAAGGCTGGTACCCGCGAGCAGATCGCCGTCGTGCGCTGATCTGAATCAGGGCCAAGCGGTCGTAACATCGACCGCTTGTTGCGGCGCCATCGCGCCGCGGAGCCCTGAGCATGACTTTGAAGTCCTTCCGGCTGCGTCGACTGATCGTCGCCAGCCTGATTTCTGGCGGTGCTTCCGTGATGGCGGCCACCCCGCCTGCGGCACCCAGCCAACCCGTGACCGACACCCTGCATGGCGTGGCGGTGGCAGACCCGTATCGCAACCTCGAGAACGTCAAGAGCCCCGAGACCCAGGCCTGGCTGAAGGCGCAAGGCGCTTACGCGGCCGAGCAGTTGGCGACGATCCCGGGCCGCGACGCGCTGCAGAAGCGGATCGAGGCACTGGGCAAGGCCACGGGTGACGCGGTGGGCGGCCTGATGCGCATGCCGGGCGACCGCTATTACCTGCTCAAGCGCAAGGCCGGCGAGAACCAGTTCAAGCTGGTGCTCAAGCAAGGCCTGGACGGTGCTGACCAAGTGCTGGTGGACCCCGAGCTGCTGACCAAGGCCACCGGCGTACCGCACGCCATCAATTACTTCATGCCGTCCTGGGACGGTCGCTACGTGGCCTACGGCATGTCGGCTGGTGGCTCTGAGGACGCATCGCTCTATGTGTTCGACGTGAATTCGGGCAAGACGGTGGGTCAGCCCATTCCGCGCGTGCATGAGGCGCTGGTGCACTGGACGCCCGACAGCCTGGCCTTCACCTACAACCAGACCCGCTTGCTGCCCAAGGGCGCACCGGACACGGAAACCTTCCTGGACACTGCGGTGTTCATGCTCAAGCCGGGTCAGCCGGTGAAGCAGGCCAAGCCGGTGTTCGGCCCGCTGGTCAACAAGTCGCTCAAGCTGGACCGTCTGGACGTTGGCAGTGTGTTCTTCAGCCCGGACAGCTCGTGGATGGTGGCACGAACCACCGACACCACGGTGCCCGAGGGCAAGGTGTTTGTGGCGCCGGTCAAGGCGCTGGGTGGCAAGATCATCCCCTGGACGCGCGTCTCGGGTTTTGACGACAAGATCACCGATGTGCAGTTGCGTGGTTCGCAGTTGTTCATGCGCACCTATGCCGGCGCACCGCGCGGCAAGGTGATCGCGCTGGACCTGGCCAAGCCCGTGTTGGCGGACGCCAAGACGGTGGTGCCTGAGCCGGCCACGGGGGTGCTCGAAAGCTTCTCGCTCGGTCGCGATGCGGTCTACACCGAGCTGCGCGATGGCTTTGCGCTCAAGGCCATGCGCCATGCGGGTGGTCAGTCGGCGCCGGTGGCGCCGGCGCAGAGTGGCAGCAGCTTCATCGTGGGCGATCCGGCCCGGGCTTATGCCGATGCGCTGATTGCCACCAGCACCTGGACCGAGCCGCCGCGCGTGTTGCTGGCCGCGGTGGATGGCAGCACGGCGGACACCCGGCTGCGCCAGACCCAACGCCCCGAGGGCGTGCCCGAACTGACGGTGACCGAGGTGCTGGTGCCCAGCCACGACGGCGCCAAGGTGCCGCTGGCCATCCTGCATCGCAAGGGACTGGTGCTGAACGGCAGCAACCCGACGCTGCTGGTGGGCTATGGCGCTTACGGCTTGTCCTTCGAAGCTCGTTACGACCCGCGCGGCTATGCATGGTTTGAGCAAGGCGGTGTCTTGGCCATGGCCAATGTGCGAGGCAGCGGTGCATTTGGCGACCCGTGGTACCGGGCGGGCTTCAAGACCACCAAACCGAACACCTGGAAGGACGGCCTGGCCAGTGCCCGCTACCTGATCAGCCAAGGCTATGCATCGCCCAAGACCCTGGGCATCTGGGGCACTAGCGCCGGCGGCATTTTCGTCGGCCGCTCGGTGACCACGGCGCCGGAGCTGTTTGCCGCAGCGATTTTTGATGTGGGCGTGATGGACGCGGTGCGGGCCGAGGAATCGGCCAACGGCATCACCAACATCTCGGAGTTTGGTTCGTACAAGAACCCGGCCGAATTCCCGGCGTTGCTCGAGATGAGCACCTATCACCAGATCAAGAATGCGACGGCCTACCCGGCGGTGATGTTCGTCCACGGCATGAACGACCCTCGGGTGGATGTGTGGCACAGCGCCAAGGCCGCTGCGCGGCTGCAGGCGGCCACCACCAGCGGCAAGCCCATCCTGATGCGTCTGGACAGCCAGGCCGGCCATGGCATGGGCAGCACCGCAGCCCAGTCCTACAGCAAGCAAGCCGACATCTACAGCTTCCTGCTGTGGCAGTTCGGGCTGGCGCCGGCCAAGCCCTGAAGGCAGCGCGTCACCGTACTGAAGCCGCCGGGATGGCGGTTTCAGTCATCAGATGACCCGCCAGGCGCGGCCTGCTCAAGCCAGCGCAGCATGGTGGCGTAGAGCCGCTGCGGCTCGACCGGCTTGACGATGTGATCGTTCATGCCGGCTGCCATGCAGGCCGCGCGGTCCTCTTCGAAGGCACTGGCCGTCATGGCCACGATGGGGCTTCTGGCTGAAGCGCCGTGCTGGCGGATGGCCCGCGTGGCAGCCAGGCCGTCCATGTGCGGCATGTGAACATCCATCAGGATCAGGTCGAAGCGCTCAGTGCTGGCGACCTGCACGGCCTGCACACCGTCATGGGCCACGCTGACCGACAGGTCGACTGACTGCAGGAGTGCGGTCGCGACCTCGCAATTGACGGGGTTGTCCTCCACCAGCAAGATGCGCGCGCCGGCATGCTCGTCACGCAGTCGGCGGTCGGCGGCCGGCGCAGCAACCTGGCTGCTGATGTCGGTCAGGGCTGGACTGGCGGTGGTTGGTGCCGACTGGGCGGCCTGCAGCCGGGCCGTGAACCAGAAGCAACTGCCCTTGCCCAGTTCGCTGATCACGCCTGCCTGGCCGCCCATCAGCTCTGCCAGGCGTCGGGTGATGGCCAGCCCCAGGCCGGATCCACCGAAGCGACGGGTGGCGGATGGGTCGGCTTGTTCGAAGGGCTGGAAGAGCCGTGCGAGCTGCTCCTCTGCCACGCCGATGCCGGTGTCGTGGACTTCAAAGCGGACCAGCAGTTCAGCGCCGGTTCGCTCGGCCAGCACGCAGCGGAGCTGGATGGTGCCCTGCTCGGTGAACTTGCTGGCGTTGTTGAGCAGGTTGAGCACCGCCTGCGACAGACGGATCTCGTCGCCGTGCAGCCAGTCGGGGAGTGTCGTGAGATCGGTCTCCATGGCAATGGCTTTGGCATGAAGGCGATCGGAGACCAGCGAGGCCATCCTCTGTACCATCGATGGCAGATGGAAGTCGATCTGTTCGAGGGCCATCTTGCCGGCCTCGATTTTCGACAGGTCGAGGATGTCGCTGATCACACCGAGCAGATGCTGTGCCGCGTCGCTCACACCTTGCAGCCGCTTTTGCTGCACAGGGTCCTCGACCTCGCCTTGCATCAAATGCGTCAGTCCGATGATGGCATTCATCGGGGTGCGGATCTCGTGGCTCATGTTCGCCAGAAAGGCGCTCTTGGCGCGGCTGGCGGCCTCGGCTTTGTCGGTGGCCAGTTGCAGGGCGCTGTTGAGTCCCAGCAGGCGCCGCTCGCTCTGCTTGAGTTCGGTGATGTCATGGAAGGCAGCGAAGACCCCGCGGACTTTGTCACCCTGGATGTCGGGCACGTAAGTGGTCCAGGTCTGGATGGGCAGCCCGGCACCGCGCATCAGGGTGCGTTCGAACTGCTGGGTCTCGCCTTGCAACGCGGCTTGGAGCCGCGGCAGGCTGACTTCGAGCTCCACTGGGCCGAGCACCTCTTGGACGGGCTTGCCGATCAAGGCGCCGGGCTCG
This sequence comes from Bordetella parapertussis, assembly GCA_943371685.1. Classification (GTDB taxonomy): domain Bacteria; phylum Pseudomonadota; class Gammaproteobacteria; order Burkholderiales; family Burkholderiaceae_C; genus Ideonella; species Ideonella parapertussis_A. The sequence goes on from CALRVU010000239.1 coordinate 4,857, forward strand.
GTGTTGAACCACTGCGCGTAGGCTTTGTTGGCGAATCGGCAGCGCAGATCTTCGCCCCAGTAGCTCACGGCACCGGGCATGTTGTCCGTCACGCTCTGGGTGAAGCGCATGCTGGCCAGGCGCGCCTGGATCGCCAGCTCCAGGGCGGCACTGCGCTCGGCCACCAACTGCTCCAGGTGGTTGCGGTGCCGAAGCAGCTCGGCTTCCATGCGCTTGCGTTCCGCGATGTTCCGGTAGGTGCAGAGCAGCAGGTTTCTTGACTTGAAGTGCAGCGCCACGCTGCTCACCTCAGCGTCGAAGAAATGGCCGTTGGCGTGGCGCAACTGGGTTTCGTTCAGCGCGGCGTTTGGGTTCGGGCCGGAGTCCGTGCAAGTGTGCGGGTCATGTTGACCGGTGTTGCCGGGTTCCCACTGCGATCGTCGCAAGCCGGCCAGCTCGTCTGGCGTGTGGCCGAGCATGGTGGCGAAGGCGGCGTTGTGCAGGAAGATGGCGCCTTGGTCATCGATGACGACCATTCCGTCGTGACTGTGTTCAAGAATCAGGCGGCGCAGCTCGGCTTCTTCCTCAGCCACACGCTGCAGGGCATGGTGCTCGGTCTGGTCTCGCAGGACGCCGTACAGGCCGATCAGTTGGCCGGCTTCGTCCCGCAGCGGGCCTTTGGTGACCAGATACGGACGCTGACCGGGCCAGCTGCGCTGGAAGTGTTCTACCTGCAACGTGCGCATGACCTGCGCATCTTCCGCTCGCAGTGCGGCGGTTTCATCTTCGTTGAAGAGGTCTCGGTCTGTGCGTCCGATGACGTCTTCGGGGCGCATTGGATAAGGCTGCCCTGCGCCGGGGTTGAACACGAGGTATTGGCCGGCAAGGTTCTTTGCGAAGATCAGGTCCG
>CALRVU010000240.1:0-5718 GCA_943371685.1 Bordetella parapertussis
TGATCCCGCCGACCATGGCCGCCTACAACGATGCGGTCAAGGAGTTCCCGCATGACCCGGCGGCGGCCAAGGCCCTGCTGGCCAAGGCCGGCGTCAAGACGCCGCTCGACATCGACCTCTGGTACATGCCGGTTCAGCGGCCCTACAACCCGAATGCCAAGCGCATTGCCGAGATGATGCAGGCCGATCTGGCCAAGATCGGCGTCAATGCCAAGCTGGTGACCTATGAGTGGGGCGAGTACCGCAAGCGCCTGCAACAGGGCGAGCACCAGACCGGCATGCTGGGCTGGAACGGCGACAACGGCGACCCTGACAACTTCTTCTTCCTGCACGGCTGCGAGGCGGCCCGCCCGGGTGGCCAGAACCTCTCCAAATGGTGCGACAAGGCCTTCGACGACCGCCTGCTGAAGGCCCGCACGATGGCCGACACCAAAGCCCGCACCCAGCTCTACAAAGAGATGCAGCAGATCGAGCGCGACGAGGCGCCCGACTTCAAGATCGCCCATTCGGTGGTCTTCGAGGTGATGCGCACCGAGGTGACCGGCTACAAGCAGAGCCCGTTCAATACCCATGAGTTCAAGGGCGTGAGCCTGAAGTGATGTGATTTCCTGCCGCCTGCCAGCCCGCCCGAGCGCGGCGCTGGCGGGCCGCCGTGCCAGTTCTTCCTTCCCTGAGTCATCCCACCATGAACCTCCGCCTGCCTTCCGCAGCGGGTGCGGCGCTGCTTTGCGCCGTTGCCCTGCTCAGCGCCTGTACCCCCATGCCCGACACCATCAAGATCGGGGTCGCCCAGCCGCTGTCGGGGCCACTGGCCGCGCTCGGCCAGGACATGGTCGACGGCACCAAGATGGCCATCGACGAGATCAACAAGTCTGAACTGCGCATCGAAGGCAAGATCGTCAAGCTGGAGGTGGTCACGGCCGACGACAAGGCCGACGCCGAAACCGGCAAAGCCGCTGCCCAGCAGTTGATCGACGCTGGCGTGGTCGCCGTCATCGGTCACCTCAACTCCGGCGTCAGCATGGCGGCTGCACCGCTCTACGCCGCCAAGAACATCCCGCAACTGGCCATCTCGACCAAGCCCGAGTACACCAAGCTGGGCCTGCCGACCACGCTGCGCCTGGTGGCCAGCGATGCATTGCAATCCAAGGCCATGGGCTCGTTCGCGGCGCAACTGCCCGGCGCCCAGATCTATGCGGTGGTTGACGACAACACGCCCTACGGCAAGGGGCTGGCCGAGTCCTCGCTGGCCCAGCTCAAGAGCCGCAGCAAGACTGTGGCCGTGCGCGCTTCGCTCGACGACAAGACGACCGACTTTGCCGCCCTGGTGGCCGAGCTCAAGGCCAAGCAGGTCACCGTGTTCGTCACCACCCTGGCTGACTTCCAGGTCATCGCCCTGGCCGACCAGCTGATCGCAGCCGGCGTGCGCAACATGAGCATCGTCGGCGGCGACACCATCAAGACCGAGGGCCTGCTGAAGATCAACCCCGCGGTCGGCCCGATCTACGCGACCTCACCCATCGTCGCAGCGTCGGAGTTCGCCGGTGGCAAGGCCTTTCTGAGCCGCTTCCGCGCCGAGTTCAAGCATGAGCCGGTCTATGCCGCACACTATGCGTTCGACGCCGTGCACGTGCTGGTCGGCGCCATCCGCAAGGCCGGCACCGTCGAGGGCAAGGCCCTGCTGGAGAGTCTCAAGACCATCGACCCGCTGGCCCCGGTGACCAGCAGCATGCGCTTTGACGCCAGCGGCGAACAGCGCTACGGCGCGGTCAGCGTCTACCAATTCAAGGGCGGCAACTGGTTCCTGCTGACCCGCAGCGACGTCTGGTAAACCCCTCCAACCGCTTTCGCCCATGTTCAGCTTTCTCTGGCGCCGGCTGGCGCTGACCATCCCGACCTTCTTCGCGCTGATGTTCGTCACTTTCGTGGCGATCCGGCTGGTGCCGGGCGACCCGGTGGAGGTGCGGGTGGGCGAGCGCGGCATCAGCGCCGAACGCCTGGCGTACTTCCGCCATGAGATGGGCCTGGACCAGCCGGTCTGGAAGCAGTTCGTCGACTACATGGGCGCGGTGCTGCAAGGCGACTTCGGCACCTCGCTGGCCACCAACCAGAAAGTGCTGACCGAGTTCCTGGCGCTGTTCCCGGCCACGCTGGAGCTGAGCCTGTTCGCCATGCTGTTTGCCGCGCTGGTCGGCTTGCCTGCAGGCACGATCGCTGCAGCCCGGCGCGGCACCTGGTTCGATCAGGGCTTGATGGGCTTGTCGGTCACCGGCTACTCCATGCCCATCTTCTGGTGGGGCCTGCTGCTGATCATGTTCGTCGGTGAGCGCTGGGGCCTGACGCCGGTGTCTGGCCGGATCGACCTGATCCAGTACTACTTCGAGCCAGTCACCGGTTTCATGGTGATCGACGCCTGGCTGTCGGGCCAGCCCGGTGCGGTGTGGGACGCCTTGCACCATCTGGTGCTGCCCGGCGTGGTGCTGGGCACGGTGCCGCTGGCCGTGATCGCTCGGATGACCCGCTCGGCCATGCTGGAGGTGCTGGGCGAGGACTATGTGCGCACCGCCCGTGCCAAGGGCTTGTCGGCCTGGCGGGTGGTGGGCTTGCATGCGCTGCGCAATGCGCTGATTCCGGTGGTCACGGTGATCGGCCTGCAGGTGGGTGCCTTGATGGCCGGTGCGGTGCTGACCGAGACCATCTTTTCCTGGCCCGGCATCGGCAAATGGCTGATCGAGTCGATCGCCCGGCGCGACTATCCGGCCCTGCAAGGCGGCGTGATGCTGGTCTCGGGCGTGGTGATCCTGGTCAACTTGCTGGTAGACCTGACCTACGGACTCATCAATCCGCGGATTCGGCATGGTTGAGTTGAAAACAGGTTTCTGCCCTGCGCAACGCGAGGCGGGCGGGCAACCGGCTCCGCTCGTGTCCTCCGGCATGGGCCTGGCGGCCCATGCCTCCCCCTTAACCTCGCTGCGCCGGTTACCCACCCGCCTCGCTGGCAACGTGGCGTTCTCCGCGTGGGAAAGCTCCGTTCCTGCCAGTGTGGGCATTCTTTCGCTGACACGCCAAAACGGCACCGCTGGTGGGCGGGGTGCTCTGAATTGCGAGGTTAAGGAGGAGCCGACGGCCGCAGGCTGGCGGCGGGGGACACGAGCAATTCAGAGTACCCCGCTCACCCGCTCTCGGCGCAACACATGCAGTCCAACATGACAACGCTCTCAACAACGGCAGCGCAGCCGCCATCGCCGCTGCGGGCCTTCTGGTCTGCTTTCAGTGAAAACCGGGGTGCGGTGGCCGGGCTGGCCGTTCTGGTCTTCATCACATTGTTGGCCGTGCTGGCCGACTGGGTGGCGCCTTACTCGCCTGACGAGCAGTTCCGCGATGCCGTGCGGGCGGTGCCGGCCTGGGTGGAGGGTGGCAGCAGCCGCTTCTGGCTGGGCACCGACAGCCTGGGCCGCGACATGCTCTCGCGCTTGATCCACGGCGCACGAGTCTCGCTGTTCATCGGCACCGCGGTGATGGGCGTGTCCTTCGTCGTCGGTGTGCTGCTGGGCTTGGCCTGCGTGGCATTTCCGGGCCGCTGGGGACAGGCCATCGACGTGGCCATCACCCGCGTCATGGACCTGATCATGGCCGTGCCGGGCCTGGTGCTGGCCATTTTGGTGGTGGCTGTGCTCGGCCCGAGCCTGACCAATACCATCGTCGCCGTCACCATCGTCTGCCTGCCCCGCTACGTGCGGCTGCTGCGCGCGTCAGCCCAGGCCGAACTGGCCAAGGACTATGTGACCGCCGCGAAGGTGGCCGGCGTGCAGCGCCTGCGGTTGATGTTCCGCACCGTGCTGCCCAACTGCCTGGCGCCGCTGATCGTGCAGGCCGCACTCGGGGTGTCCGACGCCATTCTGGAGGCCGCCGCCCTGGGCTTTCTGGGCCTGGGCGCGCAGCCGCCCACGGCCGAGTGGGGAACGATGCTGGCCGACGCCCGCGAGTTCATCCGCTCCGAACCCTGGCTGGTGACCCTGCCGGGCCTGGCCATCCTGATCACCGTGGTCGCCATCAACCTGGCCGGTGACGGCTTGCGCGATGCGCTGGACCCGAAAATGAGGAGGTCGTGATGGTCACGCCCCTTTTGGACATCCGCGGCCTGTCCGTCAGCTTTGCCACCCGGGGCGGTGCGTTCAAGGCGGTGGACGTAGTGAACCTGCGCGTGGCACCGAACGAGGTGCTGGCCGTGGTGGGTGAGTCTGGCTCGGGCAAGTCGGTGGCCATGCTGGCCATCATGGGCCTGCTGCCCTGGACGGCCACCGTCACCGCCGAGCGCATGGTGTTTGACGGCCATGACCTGTTGACCCTGTCGCCCAAGCAGCGCCGCGCGCTGATCGGCAAAGACGTGGCCATGGTGTTCCAGGAGCCGATGAGCTCGCTCAACCCCTGCTTCACCGTGGGCTGGCAGATCGCCGAGGCGCTGGCCGCCCACACCCCGCTCAACCGCGCCCAGCGCAAGGCCCGGGTGATCGAGCTGCTGGAGCTGGTCGGCATTCCCGATGCGCCGCGGCGGGTTTCAGCCTTCCCGCATCAGCTCTCGGGCGGCATGAGCCAGCGGGTGATGATTGCCATGGCCCTGGCCTGCAAGCCGCGCCTGCTGATCGCCGACGAGCCGACCACCGCCCTGGACGTGACCATCCAGGCCCAGATCATGGACCTGCTGCAGACCCTGCGCCGAGACACCGGGATGGCGCTGGTGCTGATCACCCACGACCTGGGCGTGGTGGCCGAAGCCGCCGACCGGGTGGTGGTGCAGTACGCCGGCCGGCCGGTGGAGTGTCAGCCCGCTGCCACCTTGTTCACCCAGCCGCACCACCCGTACACCGCCGCCCTGCTGGCCGCCTTGCCTGAGCGGGCGGTGGCTGGCCAGCCGCTGCAGGCCATCGACGGCATGGTGCCCGGCCAGTTCGACCGGCCCGCCGGCTGCCTGTTCGCGCCCCGTTGCGCCTACGCCACCGCACGTTGCCTGGCCGAAGCGCCGCTGCCCGCGCCGGCCGAACTGGGTCTGGCGCTGTGCCATACGCCTTTGCAGGACGGCATTCCAGTGGCGCTGTCGCCGAAGGAGGCCGCATGAACAACCCTTCGAACATCTCACCGGCCGACGCAGCCCACACCGCTGTGCTGGAGGCCCGCGGCCTGGCGCGCCACTACCCGGTGGCCCGCGGCCTGTTCAAGCCGGCCGCCACCGTGCATGCGCTGGACGGTGTCAGCTTCTCGGTCCGAGCCGGCCAGACCTTGGCCGTGGTCGGTGAATCGGGCTGCGGCAAATCCACCTTGGCCCGCCTGCTGACCATGATCGAGCGGCCCAGCGCCGGCCAATTGCTGATCGACGGCGAGGACGTGGCCCAGGCGGACGACGCGACCTTGCGCCGCCTGCGCCAACAGATCCAGATCGTGTTCCAGAACCCCTATGGCTCGCTCAACCCGCGGCAGACCGTGGGCGCGGCGCTGATGGAGCCGCTTGAGGTCAACCACATCGGCGCCAACCATGCCGAGCGCGAGGCCCAGGCCCGCGCCATGCTGCGCGAGGTGGGTCTGCGCGAAGAACACTTCCAGCGATATCCGCACATGTTCTCGGGCGGCCAGCGTCAGCGCATCGCCATTGCCCGGGCGCTGATGCTCAAGCCGCGGGTGCTGGTGCTCGACGAGCCGGTGTCTGCGCTCGACGTGTCGATC
>CALRVU010000241.1:0-5717 GCA_943371685.1 Bordetella parapertussis
TAAACCCGAGTGAGAATCATGACAGCAGGTCGCATCCGCAAGAAGTCGTCCGTGGTGGCCCAGGCCACCGAAATGGCGGTGGCCGTGCCGCAGGTGGTGGCGCACCGGGTGGCGCGCATGGCGCTGGCGGGCCCGATGCTGTCCGAGCGCGACCGCAAGGAGTTCGACCTGATGCTGGCTGAGAAGGAAACCGCCTTCCACGAGTCCTGGAGCGCCATGGCGGCCCAGGCCTGGCTGGCGCAGCGTGCGCTGACCAGCCAGATGATCCGCTCGATGTTGACGCCGACCCTCACCCCGCATGCCTTGCCGGCCCAGTGGGTCAGTCATTGGCATCAAGAGACCTTGGGTGTGCTGAGCAAGGGCCTGGGCCCGGTGCATCGCAAGGCCATGGCCAATGCCAAGCGCCTGGCGCGCACCCGTTTGCGTTAGCGCGCACCCGATGGGGCCGACGCGGCAGTGGCCGGTGTTTCGGCCGTCTTGACGGGCGCAGCAGCAGCCATCACCTGCGCCAGCGCAGCCGCTCGCAACTGGCCCTTGCCGATCACCTTGCCGCCAGCGCGCATCTGGAACTCAGGCCGGCCGGGCGCCACCTTGAAGGGCAGGGCGCAGCGGATCGCCAGCGCCTTGCTCTCGCCGGGCGCCAACGCATCGTCGGGCTCGGGCATGCGCAGCGCGCAGGTCACCGGTGCCGATTCGCCGGAGAACACCAACTGAGCCATGAAGTTGTGGAACACCGGGCTGTCGCGCCCGCTGTTCAGGCCCAGCGGCCAGAGGCTGACCTGCACCGCCACCGGGGTGTCGGCGGGGAAGATCAGCGTTGGCGCGGGCTCGCCGGCCGGTGGCGCAGCGCCCGGCGTGCTCGTCTGGGCGATGGTCGCCGCGCTCAGTGCCAGGCCTGCCGCGGCCCAGACCGCAGCCCGACGGGTCAGTCCGCTCAAACAGCCGCCTCCACCACCATCTGCACCCGCAACTGGCCCTGGAACTCGTCCAGGCTGAGCCGGTAGGCCAGCCGCACCTGGTCGGCTACCGGCTCGGCATGGCCGAACCAGATGGCATCGCGCAGCGTGCCGCCCGGGCCGCCGTGGCGCACTTTCAGCTTGAGGTGCTTCTCACCCACCAGGCGCTGTTGCAGCACCTGCACCGGGTCACAGAACACGGGTGCCTCAAAACCCTGGCCCCAGACCACCTGATCGAGCTTGGCGGCCGTTTCGGCATTGAAGTACTCCGGCGGCAGCGGGCCGTCGGTGGCCAGCTTGCGGGCCAGGGCCTCGGGCTGCAGCCACTCCTGGGCCACCTGCTGCAGGGCGGCGTCAAAGGTGTCGAAGTCTTCTTCGGCCACGGTGCAGCCGGCCGCCATGGCATGGCCGCCGAACTTGCGCAGCACGCCGGGGTGGCGCTTGCTGACCAGGTCCAATGCGTCGCGCAGATGAAAACCGGGGATGGAGCGACCCGAGCCCTTGAGCAGGCCGTCGGCGCCCACGGCGAACACAAATGTCGGCCGGTGCAGGCGCTCCTTCATGCGGCCGGCCACGATGCCGACCACGCCCTCGTGGAAGTCGGGGTTGAACAGCACGACGGCGGGCGGTGGCGTGCCCTCGGGCATCAGCGATTCCAGCAGGCCTTCAGCCTGTTCGCGCATGCCGGACTCGACCTCGCGGCGCTCGCGGTTGATGGCGTCGAGCATGCCGGCCAGCTCGGTGGCGCGGGCCGGGTCGTCGGTGCACAGGCATTCAATGCCCAGGGTCATGTCCGACAAGCGGCCGGCCGCGTTGATGCGCGGGCCCAGCGCAAAGCCGAAGTCAAAGGCGCTGGCCTTGGCCGGCTGGCGGGCGGCGGCGGCAAACAGCGCGGCCACGCCGGGTTGCATGCGGCCGGCACGGATGCGGCGCAGGCCCTGGGCCACCAGGCGGCGGTTGTTGTCGTCGAGCTTGACCACGTCGGCCACGGTGCCCAGGGCCACCAGGTCGAGCAGGGCGTCGAGCTTGGGTTGATCGGCGGCACTGAACAGGCCGCGGGCGCGCTGCTCGGCGCGCAGGGCGAGCAAGGTGTAGAACATCACGCCCACGCCGGCCAGGGCCTTGCTCGGGAACTCGCAGCCCGGCTGGCTGGGGTTGACGATGACGTTGGCGTCGGGCAGCAGCACCGCGCCGTCCACCAGGGCGGGCAGGTGGTGGTCGGTGACCAGCACCTGCATGCCCAGGGCCCGCGCATGGGCCACACCGGCCTGGCTGGCAATGCCGTTGTCCACGGTCAGCAGCAATTGCGGTTGCTGCTGGGCCTGGGCCAGGTCGACGATGGTGGGGGTCAGGCCATAGCCATGCACCGCCCGGTCGGGCACCACATAGCCCACGCTGCCGGGCCGCGCGCCCAGCATGGCCAGGCCGCGCAGCGCCACGGCGCAGGCGGTGGCGCCATCGCAGTCGTAGTCGGCCACCACGCAGATGCGCTGGCCGGCGGCCAGGGCGTCGGCCAGCAGGCGGCCGGCCTCGGCCGTGCCCTTGAGCAAGCTGGGTGGCAGCAGCTTGGCCAGGCCATCGTCCAGCTCATCAGAGCTGCGCACGCCCCGGGCGGCAAACAAGCGCGCCAGCAGCGGGTGCACGCCGCTTTGCTCCAGCGCAAAGGCAGCGCGGGGCGGCACGTCTCGGATCAGCAGGGCAGGTGTCACAGCGGGGTGCAGGTTGAATTCGTCAGGGTCAGGGCCAGGGCGTGGGTCGGAGCAGCCATCACAGGCTGGCGAGCAGGGGCGCAGGGTTCTTGCGGCCCGGGGCCAGCCAGCCGCGCTGCCACCATGCGCGCGGGGCGGGGGTCAGGCGCAGCGCGTGGCGCTCGCCGCACAGGGTCAGGGTCACCGGCTCGCCGGTCTCGGCGCGGTCCAGCAGGGCGCGCAGCGGGCCGGCGTCCAGCGCAGCCCAGGCTTCGGCCCAGGCGGTCCAGTCTTCGGCCAGGGCCGGGGCGCGCAGGCGGTCGTCATGCTGCAGGGTCGGGTCGGGCGTGGCGCTCAAGTCGGGCGTGGGGCCGGTGCCGCTGAGCCAGAAGGAATTGACCGGCCGCAGGCCGCGGGCCTCGCGGGCGTCGTTGGCCGGATGGTTGTAAAGCAGCATCTGCGCCTCGGCCTGCAGGCGGCGCAACAGGCGGGCGGCGGGATGGGTGGTCAGCCACAGGTCCACATTGCGGCCGACGACCCGGTCGAGTGAGGCGGTGGGCAGCTCGCGCAGCGTGGGGTGGCTGGCATACCAGCGGCTGGGCGCGCCCCAGTGCAGGGCCCAGCCGTCGTCGGCAAACAGCGGGGCCAGCGCGGCAAAGTAGATGCGTGAGCCGGCTTCATCCAGTTCCAGCGTGGCCGGGTCGGTCATCGACACCTGATCGGTGCCCACATGCCAGTGGCCGGGGCTGAGCAGGCCCCAGCCCTCGTCCCCGGGTTGCACGGCCAGGCCGTCGGCGCGGGCCTGGTCGGCGGCGAAGGGCAGCAGGCCGTCAGCCAGGGCCCAACCCCGGGCGGCGGCCAGGGCGCGCTCATGCGGCGGGCTCAGACTCAGTTCGTCACCGCGGTCGTGTTCGGCCGTGCCCAGACGGGCCAGCAGACGCTCCAGATGAGGCAGTTGCAAGGTGGAGGCCGCTTGCGCGGCGGCGGGCGACAAGGCGCTGGCGTGGGAGAGCACGAGGTGCATGGCGCGATTATCGCGGCTGAGCCGGTGCCGGCGCTCGGCTCCTTGGCGCGCTCCGTTCGCCCGCTCCGTTAGCATGCGCGCCATGAGCTTCTCTTCCATGCTGCCCTACGAGTGGCAGATCGGCTGGCGCTACACCCGCGCCGGCCGCGCCGGGCGCCGCAACGGCTTCATTTCCTTCATCTCTTTCGTGTCGGTGATCGGCATTGCCTTGGGCGTGGCCGCCTTGATCATCGTGCTGAGCGTGATGAACGGCTTCCAGAAGGAAGTGCGTGACCGCATGCTCTCGGCCATTCCGCATGTCGAGTTGCTGTCGGCCGACGGTGCGGCGCTGCCCGACTGGCAGGCCCTGGCGAGCCAAGCCCGCGGCCTGCCGCAGGTGCAAGCGGCGGCGCCCTTCATTGCCGTGCAGTCGCTGCTGGCGCGGGGCGAGGACATGCGCGGCGTGGTGGTGCGCGGCATCTCGCCGGCAGCCGAAGGCGATGTGACCGAGCTGGCCAGCCAGCTCAAGCGCGACGGCGTGCTGGATGCCCTGCAGCCCGGTGCCTGGCGCATCGTGCTGGGGGCCGAGCTGGCCCGCGCCCTGGGCGTGCGGGTGGGCGATCCGGTGACGCTGATCGCCCCGGGCGGGCAGGTGACGCCGGCGGGCGTGTCGCCGCGGCTCAAGCAGTTCACTGTGGTCGGTACCTTCAATGTGGGCCACTTCGAGTACGACAGCGGCCTGGCCCTGGTGCACCTTGACGACGCCGCCCGGCTCTACCGGCTGGACGGCCCGAGTGGCGTGCAACTGCGGCTGGCCGATGTGCAGCAGGCGCGGGCGGTGGGTCAGCAGCTCAGCAGCCTGCTCGGCCCGCAAGTGATCGTGCGCGACTGGACCCGCAGCAACGCGGCCTGGTTTGACGCCGTGCAGATCGAAAAACGCATGATGGGCATCATCCTGACCCTGATCGTGGCCGTGGCGGCCTTCAATCTGGTGTCGACCCTGGTGATGACGGTGACCGACAAGCGCGCCGACATCGCGATCCTGCGCACCCTGGGCGCCAGCCCGCGCTCGGTGATGGGCATCTTCGTCGTCCAGGGTTCGGCCTCGGGCGTGATCGGCACCTTGGCGGGCGTCAGCCTGGGGCTGCTGGTGGCTTTCAATGTGGATGTGATCGTGCCGGCGATCGAACGCCTGCTGGGCGTGGCCTTTCTCCCCGGCAGCATCTACCTGATCAGCCGGATGCCCAGCGATCCGCAATGGGGCGACATCGTGCCGATCTCGGTCATCTCCTTGCTGCTGGCCTTCCTGGCCACGCTCTACCCCAGCTGGCGCGCCAGCCGGGTCAATCCGGCGGAGGCGCTGCGCTATGAATGAGCCGACGACGGTGGTGCTGCAGGCCACGGGCTTGCACAAGCGTTTTGTGGAAGGGCCGCTGGACGTGGCCGTGCTGCGCGGTGTGGACCTGACGGTGCGCGCCGGCGAGACGGTGGCCATCGTCGGCGCCTCGGGCTCGGGCAAGAGCACGCTGCTGCATTTGCTGGGCGGGCTGGACGCACCCAGCAGCGGCACGGTCAGCCTGATGGGTCAGCGGCTGGACGAGATGACGGCGGCCGAGCAGGGCGCCTGGCGCAATGAGCAGGTGGGCTTTGTCTACCAGTTCCACCACCTCTTGCCCGAGTTCAGCGCGCTGGACAATGTGGCCATGCCGCTGCGCATCCGCCGCTGGAGCGTGCCCCGGGCGCAAGAAGCGGCGCGCGCCGCGCTGGCCGAAGTGGGGCTGAGCGAGCGGGTGCTGCACCGGCCGTCTGAGCTGTCGGGCGGCGAGCGGCAGCGGGTGGCCCTGGCCCGAGCCCTGGTGACGCAGCCGGCCTGCGTGCTGGCTGATGAGCCCACCGGCAATCTGGACCGAGAGACGGCCGACAAGGTGTTTGCCTTGATGCTGACCCGCGCCCGCGAGCGCGGCTTGGCCATCGTGCTGGTGACCCACGACGCCAGCCTGGCCGCGCGCTGCGACCGGCGGGTGCGCATGGAGGCCGGGCGCTTGCTCGAACCCGAGCCCTCGGCCGCCT
>CALRVU010000242.1:0-5708 GCA_943371685.1 Bordetella parapertussis
ACATCGCACGGGCCATGGGTGCCGATGTGGTGATCGTGGTCAACATCGGCACGCCGCTGTCGGGCCGTGAGACTCTGAGCTCCGTCATCGGTTTGACGGCCCAGATGATCAACATCCTGACCGAGCAGAACGTCAAGCGCAGCCTGGCATCGCTGGGCAGCGCCGACATTCTGATCACGCCAGAACTCGGGCCGCTCACCTCCGGGGACTTCGAGAAGACCGCCGAATTCATTGCCATCGGACAGAACACTGCCGAGGCCATGACCAGCCGCTTGAACGCGCTGGCTCTGCCTGCCGCAGAGTACGCCCAGTGGCGCGAGACCCGGCGCGCGGCGCCGCCACCCGTGCCCACGCTGCAGTTCGTGGACTTCGAGGGAACGGTGGCCACCAACCCGCATCGCCTTGAGCCCCAACTGCAGTCCAAGCGCGGCGAGCCCTTCGATCAAGCCAAGGCGGAGCGCGACACCCAGTACCTGGCCGCCAGCGGCGACTATGTGCGCACCGACTACCGACTGGAAGGCGATGGCATCGTCTTCGATCTGGAGGACAAGCCCTGGGGGCCGAACTACATCAATGCGGGTCTGGACCTGTCCACCGACTTCAACGGCAACAGCGCCTTCAACATCAAGCTCAGCCATCACAGCCATTGGCTGACCGACAGCGGCACCGAATGGCGCAACCGGCTGCAGATCGGCGAAACACCCTTCGTTTACACCGAGCTCTACCACCCGCTGACCTGGACCATCGGCTTGTCCAACGACTGGTTCGTCTCGGGCTGGGCCGCCGGAGAGCGGAGGAACCTTTCGATCTTCGAGTCCAACGGCGGTGACAAGATCGGCGAGGTGCAGCGCGACACGGTCCTGATCGGCTTTGACCTGGGCCAGCCCTGGTCCCATCTGGGCGAATTGCGACTGGGCCTGAACTGGCGCGTCGCGTCCAATGAACCGCTGCTGTACACCCGCAATCAAGCGGTGTCGCGAGTCGAACTGCGCGAGTCCATGGCACGCGCAAGGGTGGTCATGGACCAACTCGACTATGCCAATTTCCCTTCACGGGGCTACCGCCTCGACACCGAACTCAGCCTGGGACAACGGCAGGACCCCCAGCGCGGCAAGCTGGCACGCTTCCAGCTCGAAGGCACCACGGCATTCACCTGGAACCAGCAGACCCTGAACCTGCACGGCGCCGTCAAGGTCAGCAACAGTCTGGGCGACACCGGTTCGGAAACCTATGCCCTGGGCGGCTTCCAGCAGCTGTCGGGCTATCAGGCTGGCCAGGTAGCCGGCAATGCCCTGCTGTTCGGCCGTGTCAGCTGGTACCGGCGCTTCGCCAATCCGCCCGTGTTCGCGCGCGGCTTGTTCATGGGCGCCTCGCTCGAGATCGGTGACGCCTGGAAGAACCACCGTGACATGCGCCTGGCGGGCATGCGCCAGGCCGGCAGCGTGTTCCTCGGCGCCGACACAGGCATCGGTCCCTTGTATCTCGGCATCACCTATGCCCCGCGCGGCGAGGCCGGTCTGATCCTGTTCATCGGTCGCCCCTGAGCCAGGCCCAGGTTCGCGTCAGGGCTCGGCAGCGACCTTGGGGCGGGTCCAGCCATGCAGGGTCTCGGCCAGATCCGACAGACCGATGTGCTTGGGCGCCGAAAACAGCAGCAGACCCACATCGGACTCCTCGGTGATCATTTCGGCCAACGCGGCCTGGGTGGCAGCGACCGAGGCCTGCTGCTCGCGCCGGTTCAACTTGTCGGCCTTGGTCAGCAGCACCAGCAGCTTGACCGAGCCATTGACGACTCGCGGCGACACGAAGTTGAGCAGGCGCTGGTCCAGGGGCGTCAAGCCCAAGCGGCTGTCGACCAGCAACACCACGCCGCTCAGATTGCGTCGCACTTCCAGGTAGTCGGCCATCACCTGCTGCCATCGCACCTTGGCCGTGCGGGCCACCGATGCATAGCCATAGCCAGGCAGGTCGGCCAGATAGGTATCCGGCGCCTCTTTGGGGCCAAGCGCAAACAGGTTGATGTGCTGGGTCCGGCCCGGCGTCTTGGAGGCAAAGGCCAGTTGTCGGCGCTGTGCCAGCGCATTGATCGAAGTCGACTTGCCTGCATTGCTGCGCCCGACGAACGCGATCTCGCCGAGATCGCCCTCCGGCAACTGGTCGAGCTTGCTGGCGGTGGTCAGAAATCGCGCACTGTGGGCCCAGGCCAGCGCCTCGCGTGCACTGTCGGAAAGCGGCTTGTCGCCTGGTCGTGAAGATTCAGTCATGGAGCATTGTAAAATCCAATGGTTTGGTTCACCGGGAATCCGCCCGGGCAAGCCGCCAAGAACACTCACAAATTCCGAGGCCCTTCGAGATGAAGACCCCAGTAGCCGTTGTCAGCTCCTTCGTGCTTGCCGCTGTTTTGGCGGCGCCAGCCCTTGCCAACGAAGCTGCGGCCCCCGCCAAAGTCGACCTGGCACGCGGCCAGGAGATCTCCTCGACCGTGTGCGTGGCCTGCCACACCAACGACGGTTCGCGCGGCTCGCCGGCCAACCCGATTCTCCAGGGTCAGCACCCTGAGTACCTGGCCAAGCAACTGGCCGAGTTCAAGTCCGGCAAGCGCGCCAACGCCATCATGTCCGGCTTTGCCGCCACGCTGAGTGAAGCCGACATGAAGAACGTGGCAGCCTTCTACGCCAGCAAGCAAGCCAAGCCCGGCGCCGCCAAGAATCCCGACACCGTGCTGCTGGGCGAAAAGATCTACCGCGGCGGCATTGCTGCCAAGCAAGTCCCTGCCTGCGCCAGCTGCCACAGCCCGAACGGCGCCGGCATCCCGGCCCAGTACCCCCGCCTGGCCGGACAGCATGGCGACTATGTCGAGACGCAGATGAACGGTTTCCGTTCCGGCAGCCGCGCCAACAGCGCGCAGATGACCGCCATCGCAGCGCGCATGAGCGACAAGGAAATCAAGGCCGTCTCCGACTACATCGCCGGCTTGCGCTGAATCTGGCGGCCCGCCGCCCGCGATCCAATCCCGAAGGGCCGGTCAATTGACCGGCCCTTCTTCATGGGCGATGCGCTCAACCGGATAATCCTGCGATGCCCGCTTCCGAACCTCTCCTGACCTCTCCGTCCAACGCGCCCCGACGCCAGCACACCGGTGCCCGCGAGGCCTTGGACCTGCTGGCCTCGATGCGCTTTGCCATCACCCTGCTGTGCGTGATCTGCATCGCGTCGGTCATCGGCACGGTGGTCAAGCAGAACGAGCCGCTGAACAACTACGTCAACCAGTTCGGCCCGTTCTGGGCATCGCTGTTCGAGAAGTTCAGCCTGTTCACGGTCTACAGCGCCAGCTGGTTCATGCTGATCCTGGCGTTTCTGGTGCTCTCCACCAGCCTGTGCATTGCCCGCAACACGCCCAAGATCATTGCCGATCTGCGCAGCTACAAAGAGCACCTGCGCGAACAGTCATTGCACGCGTTCCATCACAAGGCCGACGGCGCACTGGCCATGGACAGCACGGCAGCACTGGGCCGCGCTTCCGAGGTGCTGGCCCGCCACGGCTGGAAAGCCAAAGCCCAGGTCCGCCCCGGGGGCACCATGGTGGCGGCGCGCAATGGCCGCATCAACAAGCTGGGCTACATCGCCGCCCACTCCTCCATCGTCCTGATCTGCCTGGGCGGCTTGTCCGATGGCGACCTGGTCGTCAAGGCGCAGATGTGGCTCTCGGGCAAGTCCAGCTTCGATGGCGCCGGACTGATCCGTGACGTGCCCGCCGAGCATCGCCTCAGCAGCAAGAACCCGACCTTCCGCGGCAACCTGCTGGTGCCCGAGGGCGGTCGCGCTGGCACAGCCATCCTGTCCATGCCCGATGGCGTGGTGTTGCAAGACCTCGACTTCGACATCGAACTGAAGAAGTTCGTCGTCGAGTACTACGACACCGGCATGCCCAAGCTGTTCGCCAGCGACATCGTGATCCACGACCATGCGGGTGGCGCCCCACGCACCGCCACCGTCAAGGTCAACGAGCCGGTCTTCCACAACGGCGTGGCGATCTACCAGAGCAGCTTCGACGACGGCGGCTCCAAGGTCAGCCTGCTGGCTCAGCCACTGAGTGCGGGTGGCAAGCCCTTCGAGTTGAGCGGCCGGGTGGGCGAAAGCAGCCAGCTCAGCAATGGTGCCGACAAGCTGACGCTCGAGATCACCGCGCTCAAGGTCATCAATGTCGAGAATCTGAACGCGCCCGAAACCGGGGGCACCGATGTGCGCAAGGTCGACCTGGGCTCCACACTGGGCAAGCACCTGGGCAGTGGCGTCAGCCTGGACAAGACCAAGACCTTGCGCAATGTCGGTCCGGCCATCACCTACAAGCTGCGCGATGCCAGCGGTCAGGCCCGCGAGTTCCACAACTACATGGTGCCGATGACGCTGGATGGCCGGCGCGTGCTGCTGGCCGGGGTCCGTGAGAGCACCGCCGAGAACTTCCGCTACCTGCGCATTCCGGTCGACGAAAGCGACAGCATCGACAGTTGGTTGCGCTTGCGCAGGGCCCTGGATGACCCTCAGAGCCGCGCCGCCGCCGCCCGGCGCTACGCCAGCCTGGCCACGCCGGCAGACAAGCCCGAGATGGCCGAGCAACTGCGCATCACCGGTGAGCGTGCGCTGGCCCTGTTCTCTGGATCGGAAGCCCCGGTCAAGGGCATGACCGAACCCACAGGGGGGCTGGTGGCACTCAGCCAGTTCATCGACGGCAGCGTGCCCGAGGCCGAACGCAGCCGGGTGGCCGAGGTCCTGCTTCGCATCCTCAACGGCAGCCTGATTGAACTCAATCAACTGGCGAGGGAACGCGACGGCCTCAAAGCACTCGAAGCAGGCGACGCCGCCGAAGCCTTCATGACTCAGGCGGTCATGTCGATCTCGGACAGCTATTTCTATCCTGCCCCCATGCTGCTGCAACTCAACGGATTCGACCAGGTTCAGGCCAGCGTGTTCCAGCTGGCGCGGGCACCTGGCAAAAAGTTGGTCTATCTTGGCGCCGTGCTGCTGATCTTCGGTGTCTTCGCCATGCTCTATGTGCGTGAGCGCAGACTCTGGATCTGGCTGAGCCCGATGGAGGCAAGTCCTGCAGGCCAGACGCGGGTCATGATGGCGCTGTCCACCCCGAGGCGCACGCTCGACATCGACGCTGAATTCGAACAACTCCGCGCAGAACTGCTGGCCCCGGCCGGCGCGGCACCCGTGACAGGAGACACGCCATGAGCACCACCACCCTCAAGCTGGGCAAGCCCAGCCTGCTGAGCCAGCGCAGCCTTGCCGACTGGCTGTTCGCCGCCTTGATCGTGCTGGGCACCGGCTACGCCTTCCAGCGCTATGGCCAGGCCATGGATGGCTATGAGCAAGGCATCTTGCTGGGCACGGTGCCCGCACTGATCGCGCTCGGCTGGTTCTGGGGGCCGTTGCGCGGTCTGGCGCTGGCCGTCGGCGCGGCCACGCTGATCGCCATCGCGCTGTACAACCGCCAGCCCGATGCCTTCGGCGCCGATCTGGCAGCCGCTGACAAGGTCTTCCTGCTCAAGTACTTCCTGTCCAGCCAGAGCGCCATTCTGTGGATGAGCGTGCTGTTCTTCATGAGCACGGCCTTCTACTGGCTGGGCTTCTTCTCGCGCCAGGGCTCGGAAGACGCGACCGCCCTCAAGCTGGGCTCGCGGCTGGCCTGGGTCGCGGTGTTC
>CALRVU010000243.1:0-5706 GCA_943371685.1 Bordetella parapertussis
AGCTGACGATGCCGGTGTAGCCCAGCAGCAGGTCGTAGCTGGCCACCAGCAGGATGAAGACCAGCATCTTGGCGGCCACGCCCATGGCCTTGGCGCCGGGGAACAGGAAGGGTGCAGCGGCCAGCGCCAGCAAGATCAGCAGCAGCGCCGCCGAGAGCCAGCGGCTGCGCGGCAGATCATGGGAAAGCAATCGGTTCAGCATGATGGTGGGCGCCTCGGGTTCAGCGGTTGGTGACCGGATACAGGCCCTGCGGCCGCCACAGCAGCACCGCCACCATCAACGCGATGTTGGAGAACAAGGCCACCTTGGGCGCCAGAAAGCCGGCGTAATTGGCCATCAGGCCGACCAGCAGCGCGCCCACGAAGCAGCCCAGCGTCGAGCCCAGGCCGCCGATGATGATGACGATGAAGATCAGGGTGTTGACCTGGGCGCCGATCTGCGGCGTGACGCTTTGCTGGTACAGGCCCCACATCACCCCGCCCAGGCCAGCCAGGCCCGAGCCGGCGACGAACACCCCCACGAACAGGCGCTTGATGCGGTAGCCCAGCGACTCGACCATCTCGCGGTCCTGCACGCCGGCGCGGATCAGCAGGCCCAGCTTGGTCCGGTTGAGGGTGTAGAGCATGGCGGCAAACACCGCCAGGCCGATGACCACGGCCAGCACACGGTACTTTTCAACGGCAGCCGCATCCGCCCCCAGGCCCAGCAGAAACGAGCCGCGCAGGGTCTCGGGCAGCGGCAAGGGGATCTGCTGCGGGCCCCAGATCATCTTGATCATTTCCTCGCCGACGATCATGCCGCCCATGGTGATCAGGATCTGCTTGAGGTGCTGACCATAGACCGGCCGGACGATGAAGCGCTCGAACGCCAGGCCCACCGCCGCCGCCACGGCCATGGCCGCCAGCATGGCCAGGAACACCGCGCCCAGGTTCTGAAGCACCGAGCTGCTGGCCGACCAGTCGGCCATGCCGCCCATCACGCTGGTGGCCACGAAGGCGCCGGTGGCGATGAACACGCCGTGGCCGAAGTTCAGCACATCCATCAGGCCGAAGACCAGCGTCAGCCCCGAGGCGATGATGAAGATGATCAGGCCCATGGCCAGGCCGGCCATGGTCAGCGTAACCCAGGTGCTGCCCGAGCCGATCAACGGAAAGGCCAGGCCGGCCACGGCCGCCAGCAGCCACAACGGCCGGGCATCAAACCGGGCGCTCGGAATCACGGTGCTCGTCACGCTGCTCATTGGTGCGCTCCCAGGGACAGGCCCAGCAGGCGCTGCTGCAGGCTCTCGTCGGCCGACAGGGCGGCCATGCTGCCGGTGTGCACCACCCGGCCGTCGTCCATCACCGCCACGCGATCGCCCAGGGCCTGGGCCATCATGAAGTTCTGCTCCACCAGCAGCACCGTGGTGCGCTCGCGCTTGAGGGCCCGGAAGGCCTCGATCAGGTTGAGGATCATGGTCGGCGCCAGGCCTTTGCTCGGTTCGTCAATCAGCAGAAGGTCGCGCGGCTCGATGATGGCGCGGGCCACGGCCAGCATCTGCTTTTGCCCGCCGCTGAGCTTGCCGGCCGGATAGAGCCAGAACTTGTGCAGCGCCGGGAACAGGCCGAAGATCCAGTCCAGCCGGGCCTTGTCCAGCTCTTCGACACGGCGCGCCTGGCGGGCCGCCAGCAGCATGTTGTCGCGCACGCTCAGGTCGCTGAAGATGCCCATGCTCTCGGGCACATAGGCCAGGCCCAGCCGGGCAATCTCGGGCGTGGCCAGCTGGCTTGAGCCGCCGGTGCCGCCGCCGATCCACTGGCCCTTGAAGCTGACCGTGCCCTGCGAGGCCTGCCACAGGCCCATGATGGTCCGCAGGGTGGTCGTCTTGCCGGCGCCATTGCGGCCCAGCAGCATGGTCACCTCGCCGGCCGGCACCTGCAGGTCGACGCCGTGCAGGATGTGATACGCGCCGATGTGGGTGTGCACCCCGCGCAGTTCCAGCATCAGGTCGCTCATGCTGCCGCTCCCTGGGCCAGGCCCGCGCCGCCCAGATAGGCCTGCTGCACCACGTCCGAGGCAATCACCGTGGCCGGCTCGCCGTCGGCCACCAGGGCGCCGTTGTGCAGCACGATGATGCGGTCAGCCAGCTCGCGCACCACGTCCATCTTGTGCTCGACCAGCAGGATGGTGCGATCGCGCCGGGCCTTGAGCCGGCGGATCAGGTCCAGCACCACCGGCACCTCGTCCACGCTCATGCCGGCGGTGGGCTCGTCAAACATGTAGACCCGCGGGTCCAGCGCCATCAGCAAAGCCACCTCCAGCTTGCGCTGGTCGCCGTGCGGCAGGCTGGCCGCCGGCTGCTCGCGCTTGTCCAGCAGGTGCACGGTGTCGAGGATCTCGCGCGCCTCCTCCAGCCAATCCTTGCGGTCCAGCCAGACCTGCCACAGGTTCAGGCCACCGCCGTGGCGGGCCTGCACCGCCAGCCGCACGTTCTCCTGCACCGACAGGTTGGGGAACAACTGCGTCAGCTGGAAAGCCCGCCCCAGGCCGCGCCGGGTCCGCGCCGGCGCGGTCAGGCCGCTCAGGTCCATGCCGTCCAGCAAGACCTGCCCCTCGGTCGCCGGCAACTGGCCGGAGATGAGGTTGAAGTAGGTGGTCTTGCCGGCGCCATTGGGGCCCACGATGGCCGTGAGCGTGCCCGGCGCAAAAGCGCAGGACACATGGTCCACGGCGACATGGCCGCCAAAGCGGATGGTCAGGTTGCGGGTTTCAAGCATGAAGGCAAAGATTACTTTGAAATGGCCAAGCCCCTGGCAAGGAGCGTGGGGGCGCCCTTTCAAGGGCAGGTGCCGATCACGTAGTAGTTCGGTGCGGTGTTCTTCAGCGTGGTCGTGATGAAGACATTCCACAAGCCCATGTTCTGGTTCGAGCCCTTGGCAAAGGCATAGCCGCCACTCTGGGTGGCCCGCCCGGCCGACACATGGGCATAGTTGCTGGCGGTGGTGCAGGTCACCGGGCTGGGCGGCGTGCCGGTGGTGGTGCCGGTGGCCGGGCTGGACTGCGGGCCCTCGGCGCCGGCGGCGTCCACGGCTGACACCGTCCAGCTGTAGGTCGTGCCTGCAGCCAGGCCGCTGTCGGTGGTGCTGGTGCCGGTCAGGGTGGCGGTGCTGACCAGCGCGCCGGCGCGGTAGAGCTTGTAGCCCGCCGCGCCACTGACGGCGCCCCAGCTGATGACCATGCTCGAGGTGGTGGCGCCCGAGGTGCCCACGCCCACCGGTGCCGGCAGATTGGCCGGCGCGGTGCCGCTGCCCAGCCGGTCGACCATGGCCTTGATGGCGCTCATCTGCGGGCCGGATTTCTTGGCGTAGTTGGCACTGTCATAACCCCACCAGTCCCAGCAGCCATTGGTCGCCGCATTGCTGGTCTGCGGGTACAGCATCACCAGGCCATTGGTGTCGGCCCAGCGGTTGTAGCCGGTGTTCTTCACATACTGCTGGCCGATGGTGGCGGTGTTCTGCTTGCAGCCGTGCAGCACCACATGCAGTTTGCACACCGCGCCGGCGCTGCAGGCGGCCGGCACATAGACCCAGCCGGTGGTGGCCATGCCGTGGCCGCTCACATAGGTGGTCTGGTCAAACTCGGTGTAGGTGCCACCCAGCGTGCCGTTGTTGCGGGCATTCAAGGGGCCGTAGATCTGCTGCAGGGCCGCGCCGGCCAGGTCGAAATTGCAGTCGTTGATGTAGGGGCTGGCCTTGGTGGTGCAGGTGCTGCCGTAGTCGTCGGTGATCATCGCGTGCTCGGCCGCGATGTCCTTCTTGTAGACCGTGTTGGCGGCCGGAACAAAGCTGGCGTAGTAGGTCGCCAGGTCGTTCATCACCGCGGGCACCACGGTCGTGTCCTTGGAGCCCGAGAACAGGTAGAGCTTCGAGTTGGCCAGGTTGCTGACCGGGTCGATCAGGCCGCTGCCGGCCCAGCTCTTGGTGGTGCTGACGAGCGTGCTGACCGGAATCGTGCCGCTGTGAGCCATGCAGCGCCCGGTGGCATTGGTCAACGAGCCTTCAGCGCAATAGAACGGTCCGCCCGCCACCACCCCGGCGCCCTTGGCAAAGGTCGCCGAATAGGCCACGTGCAGCTGCACCGCCATGAACCCGCCCGACGACAGGCCCGACACCGAGGTCTGGGTCTTGTCCAGCGCCAATGCCGGCAAAGGCACGGCCGAGGCACTGTGGGCAAAAACTCCGAGCAAGGCTGCGCCCAGCAGGCGCTTGAATCCTGATTGCATGGAACCTCCAACAAAGGGAGAAAGGGGGGTTGGCAGTTGGATCAACCACCCCAGGCTGCCAGACCCCGAGGTGTTGTGAGCGGCTGCGGCGCCAGGCGCGGTCAGCCGCTCATCATCGAGCCCTTACCGCTTGTTGCGGAGGGGCACGCTCATCTCTTCAGCCTTGATCTCGCGCACCAGCTCGGGCACGCCCCAGGCAAAGGCCGGATCGACCTTGATCTTGAAGTGGTACATGGACTGCATGGCCTGGTGATCTTCCTTGCGGAAAGTCATCTTGCCCTTGGGCGTCTCGAAGCTCATGCCCTCCATGGCCGTGATCAAGGTGTTGGTCGTCGTGTCGCCGCGGGTCTTCTTCAGGGCCTCGACCACCGCGATCGCCGCGCTCATGCCGCCGGCGGTGAAGAAGTCCGGCGGGGTCTTGAACTGCTTGTAATGATTGGCCACCAGCCACTCATTGACCGGGTTCTTGGGGATGCCGAAGTAGTAATAGGTGGCGCCTTCCATGCCGGGGAAGTTCTTGTACGCCGCCATGGCCGGCAGGATGTTGCCGCCGGTGGCGATCTCGATGCCATAGCGCTTCAGGTCCAGGTCGGCGATCTTGAAGGGGTTGCCGGCGCCGGCCCAGATGACCCAGATCACCTTGCGGCCGGGCTGGTCCTTGAGCTTGTCGATCAGGCGCTGGGCACCGGCGGTGAAGTCAGTCGTCGAGGTCGGCAGGTACTCCTCATGGACGATCTTGGCGTTCTTCACCGCGTCCTTGAAGGCTTTCACGCCGTCGCGGCCAAAGGCATAGTCCTGGGCCAGCGTGGCGATCACCGTGCCGGACTTGTCCAGGGCCACCGCATTGCTGATCGCATCCTGCGAGCTGTTGCGGCCGGTGCGGAAGATGTACTTGTTCCACTTGTCACCAGTGATGGAGTCGGCCACCGCCGGCTCGACCAGCAGCACCTTCTTGTACTCCTCGGCCACCGGCAGCATGGCCAGCGCCACGCCGCTGCTGGTGGGGCCTACGGCGATGTCGGCCTTGTCGTCGCCATAGGCCGCCGCCAGCAGGCTCTTGCCCAAGTCCGGCTTGCCCTGGTCGTCCTTCTCGATGACCACCAGCTTCTTGCCGGCCACCATCATGGTTCCGCCGGTGGCGTACTCCAGGCCCATCTTGAAGCCCAGCGCCGTCTGCTTGCCATAGGCTTCCAGCGGGCCGGTCTTGCTGTGGATGTGGGCGATGCGGATCTCGCCGCTCTGCGCCAGGGCAGGGCTGGCGGGCCAGGCCAAGGCCAGCGTGGCCACAGAGGCCAGCGCCAGCAAGGCATGGCGGCGGAACGCGGGTACAGCGGTCATGGAGTCTCCTGTCGTTTTGTTCAAACCAAGCAGCGTCGGTCATTGTGCCGACTCATGCCCCAGGAGAATGCAATGCGTGTGCCAATCGGTGCCATCCAGGCACCGA
>CALRVU010000244.1:0-5694 GCA_943371685.1 Bordetella parapertussis
TCCTCGCGCAGTTTCATGGCCCTGAAGGAGCGGCGCCGCAACCTGGCGGGCCGCACCGGCTGCGGTCTGTGTGGCACCGAGAGCCTGGACCACGTCCGCCGCGAGTTGCCGCCCTTGCCAGCCACGGCCGTGACGGCCGCCGCGCTGGCGCTGGCACAGGGCTCGCTGTGTCAATGGCAAGTCCTGCAACAGTTCACAGGCGCCACCCATGCCGCCGCCTGGTGCGCACTGGACGGCCAGGTTCAGCTGCTGCGCGAGGACGTCGGCCGCCACAATGCGCTCGACAAATTGATCGGCGCCTTGGTGCGTGCCGATGTGTCGCCGCAGCAGGGCTTCATCGCCATCACCAGCCGCGCCAGTTTCGAGATGGTCCAGAAAACCGCCATGGCCGGCGTGGGCTTGCTGGCCGCCGTGTCGGCACCCACCGTGCTGGCGGTGGATCTGGCCGAGCAAGCCGGCCTGGCCCTGGCGGGTTTTGTGCGCGACGATGGCTTTGTGGCCTACACCTTTGCCGATCGGTTCGGTTTGACGATTGAAAGCACACCCCATGGAAAGTGAACACCTGGTGCACATGGCCAACCAGATCGGCCAGTTCTTTCAAGGGCAGCCTGACCATGCCGAGGCCCTGGATGGCATTGCGGGGCACATCCACAAGTTCTGGGCACCGCGCATGCGTTCCGCCTTGGCGCAGCACATGGCCTCGGCCGGGGAGGCGGATGGCTTGCTGCCCATCGTGCGTGAGGCGCTGCGCGGACGAATCGAGAGTCTGGCTTGATGCTTGCAGACCGAGGGTAAACACGTATTTGCGAGGTCGGGCTCGCGCCATGCCGCTCCCCTTGCGCGGCTTAAACTTGAGTAGTTTGCTCAATCTTTGGTCCGGGGGCTGTTCGATGGACGTTCTGCAACGCAATCATGTGGTGATGTCGGGTCAAGGTCAGCAGCCCATGCTGTTTGCCCATGGCTTTGGCTGTGATCAGCAGATGTGGCGCTTTGTGGCACCGGCTTTCGAAGCCACCCATCGGGTGGTCTTGTTTGACCACATCGGCTGCGGAAAGTCCGATCTGTCGGCTTACGACCCGGTGCGCCACGCCAGCCTCGCCGGTTATGCGCAAGATGTGATCGACATCGTCGAAGCGGCTGATTTGCGGGATGTCGTGCTGGTGGGCCATTCGGTGAGTTCGGTGATCGGCCTTCTGGCGTCGATACGCGCCCCTGAGCGTTTTTCTCGGCTGATTCTGGTTGGTCCCTCCGCGCGCTACCTCAACGATCCACCCGACTACAAGGGTGGGTTCGACCGTCCTGACATTGACGGCTTGATCGAGATGATGGAGTCCAACATGCTGGGTTGGGCCGACTTTCTGGCCCCCGTGGTCATGGGGCCGAGCAGTGCAGAGGACATGACACGCGAGTTGAAAGCCAGCTTTTGTGCGGTCGACCCCTACATCACCCGCCGCTTTGCCATGGCAACTTTCCTGGGGGACAACCGGGCCGATCTGCCCCTGGTCACCGTGCCCTCGCTCATCATCCAGTGCGCCGACGATGCCATCGCGCCTCTGGCCGTGGGCCAATACATGCACGAGAACCTCAAGGGCAGCGAGTTGCAGGTCCTGGATGCGTCCGGACATTGCCCGCACATGACCCATCCCGAGGAAACCATCGCCTTGATGCGGGAGTACCTTGCCCGCGCCTGATGCGGGCTTGGACGCCTTGCAGTCCCTGCCTTGTCCTTGTCTGCGTCTGGACGCCAAGGGCCTGATCGTTGCCAGCAATCCGGCGCTGCAGGCCATGGTTGGGCTGAGTGCCGACGTCTTGGCGGGTCGGCCCTTCGACAGTCTGTTGACCGTGCCCTCGCGGGTGCTGTATCAAAGCCATGTCCAGCCGCTGCTGCGCTTGCATGGCCACCTAGAAGAGTTGGCCTTGAGCCTGCGTGGCGCTGGTGCAGAGCCCATTGATGTACTTTTTTATGCGGCTCGGCGGCAGGAGGCTGTGGGTCAGCTCATCGATGTGGTCCTGGCGCCCATCCGGCGTCGCCGCCGCATCGAAGACGAGATGCAGCGCATCAAACGCGCGGCAGACCTGGCGCCCGGCCTCATCTTCCAGTTGATGATCGGGGCCGATGGCCAGGCCTGTTTTCCCTATGCCAGCGAGGCCATCCGCCACCTCTATGGCGTCTCCCCTGAACAAGCGGCGCACGACGCTGACTGTGTGTTTCGCCAACTTCATGTGGACGACGCACTCACTGTGCTCGCTGTGCTGAAGGATCCGCTGAACGAAGGGCCCGCAGGCTGGATGGCCAATTACCGCGTGCACCGGGCTTCTGATTCGACATGGCGCTGGCATGAGATGCAGGCCACCCAGCGCCGTCTGGCCAACGGGGTGTTGTTGTGGCACGGGCACATTGCCGATGTGAGCGAGCGCCGGGAGCTGGAGGCGGCTCAGGCGGCCCGCGAAACGCTGGAGCAGATCAGCCGCTCGCACCATCAGTTTCTGGCCCGCGTCAGCCATGAATTTCGCACACCCCTGAACGGCATCCTGGGCTTTGCGCAGCTGCTTTGCGCCGATCCTGCGGCACGTTTCACCGCTGAGCAGCGAGACCGATTGGAGTTGATCCGCAGTTCGGGCCTGCACCTGCTGCAACTGGTCAACGAGGTGCTGGAGATCACCCAGATCGAGTCGGGCCAGTTGGCGGTGGACTTGCGCCCAGTTGAGTTGCAGCCGCAGCTGGAAAGGGCCCTTCGCGTCATGGAGCCTCAGGCCCTGCAGGCAGGGGTTCAGCTCCAGCCCTTGGAAACACCCGCCGGCCTCGCCGTGCTGGCCGATGAGCAGCGGCTGCACCAGGTGCTGATGAATTTGCTGGCCAACGCCGTGAAGTACAACCGGCCTGGCGGCCGTGTGCGGCTCTGGGCTGAGTTGGCCGCTGATCAATGCGTGCGGATGGTGGTGGAGGACGAAGGCCCCGGATTCTCGGAGCAAGACATGGCCGAGTTGTTTCAGCCCTTTCGCCGCCTGCAAGCCGATCCCGGCGTCGAGGGCTCGGGCCTGGGCTTGGCCATCTGCAAGCAATTGATGGCCCTGATGGGGGGCGAGATCGGCGTGGCGAGTGGGCCGGGTCGGGGTGCGCAGTTCAGCATCTGGTTGCCGGCAGCCACCCAGGCGCAGCCACTGGCTCCGCCTGAATCACCCGGTGCCGCTTTCGCCACTGATCTGGCGCCGGACCCGCCCAGCGAGGCCGCGCCCTCCTGGCGCTACACCGTGATTTACGTGGAAGATCATCCCGTCAATGCCATGCTGATGGAAGCCATCGTGGGTTTGCAGCCGCAGGTGCGCCTGCTGGTCGCTGAAAGCGGCGAGCGGGGCCTGACCATGGCCAGGGCAGAGCAGCCTGACCTGTTCTTGCTGGACATGCATTTGCCCGACACCACCGGCATGGCCCTGCTGGCCAGCTTGCGGCAGATCCCTGAACTGCGCTCCGTGCCCGCCGTCATGGTGTCTGCCGCGGCCCGGCAAGACGACATCGACCTGGCGCGCAGCCGAGGTTTCGAGGGCTATTGGACCAAGCCACTGGACGTGGACCACACCTTGCGCGAGTTGGCGCGGCTGTTGCCTGGGCTGTCCTGAATCTGCTGCGGCGAGCCTGGCCTCAGCGCGTGGCTCGGGGTGGCAGCTGGCTGTTGGCTGCCGCTTCGCGCAGCTTGTCCTTCTTGCTCTTGCGCGCGCCCTTGACGCCGCCATTCGGGTCCAGCCCGGTGCCGGCACCGGCTGGGCGCGGGTCGGCGTGGCCCTCGACGTCGCCAGGGCCTGCCTCTGGCGCGGGCGCCGCGGTGGGCTCGAAGCCGTCGACCCGTTCGCGCGCCACCCGCAAGCCCTGGCGCTTCTCGATCAAGCGGAAATGTGCCTCGGCGCTGCGGGTGATGAAGCTGATGGCCTCGCCCGTGCCGCCAGCGCGGCCGGTGCGGCCGATGCGGTGGATGTAGTCGTCGGTGCTGCGCGGCAGGTCGTAGTTGACGACCACCGGCAGGGCATCGATGTGCAGGCCGCGGGCCGCCATGTCGGTGGCCACCAGCACCTGCACCTCGCCGGCCTTGAAATCGGCCAGGGCGCGGTTGCGGGCGCCCTGGCTCAGCTCGCCATGGAAGGGCGCGGCCCGCAGGCCGGTGCGCAGCAGCTTGTCGGCCACCAGCTCGGTCGCGTATTGGGTGGCCACGAAGACCAGCATGCGGTCGTCGCCATGGGTCTTGACCAGGTGCTTAAGCAGGCTGGTGCGCTGCGGTGCATCCACCTCGATGGCCCGCTGGACGATGTCGGGCCGGGCGGCGGTGAGGCTGGCCAGTTCCACCACCTCGGGCTCGTGCAGCAGCTGGTCTGCCAAGGCCTTGACGCTGGCCGGAAAGGTGGCCGAGCACAGCATCGTCTGGCGCTTCGGGGGCAGAAGGCTCAGCACCTCGGCCAGTTCCTCGGCAAAACCCAGGTCGAGCAGGCGGTCGGCTTCGTCCAGCACCAGGGTGCGCACGGCCTCCAGGTGCACGGCGTTGTGGCGCACCAGGTCCAGCAGGCGGCCGGGCGTGGCCACGACGATGTCGGCGCCCCCACGCAAGCCCATCATCTGCGGATTGATCGACAGCCCGCCGAACACCACGGCCACCTTGGCCAGGCCGGGCAGGGGATGGGTCAGCGCGCGCAGCGTCTCGCCCACTTGCAGGGCCAGTTCGCGGGTGGGCACGAGCACCAGGGCTTCGACCGGCTTGGGCGCGCGCGGCTTGCCCTGCAGCCATTGCTGGACCAGGGGCAGGGCATAGGCGGCGGTCTTGCCCGAGCCGGTGCGCGCCTGGATGCGCAGATCGCGGCCGGCCAGCGCGGCGGGGATGCTGGCCGCTTGCACGGCGGTGGGTTGCACCATGCCGAGGTCGGCCGCAGCTCGCTGCAGGGATGGCGCGAGGCCCAGGGAAACAAATGGCATGGCGGGCGGCTCGGCAGCAAAGATCGGGTGGTCGAGTGTAAGTCGCCGGTCCGTCGACGCCGTGGGGCTTCTGGTTCGCCGGTGCGTCGTCGTGCTCAAATGTTGCCGATTCGGCTGGCCATGGATCGCCAGCCCGACGCAACACACCGACAGGAGAGATGCCCTTGAAAACCCGTGCAGCCGTGGCCTGGCAAGCTGGCCAACCCCTGACGATCGAAGAAGTGGATTTGGACGGGCCGCGCGACGGCGAGGTGCTGGTCGAGATCAAGGCCACCGGCATCTGCCACACCGACTACTACACCCTCAGCGGTGCCGACCCCGAAGGCATCTTCCCGGCCATCCTGGGCCATGAGGGCGCGGGCGTGGTGCTGGAGAGCAAGGTGCCCTGGCTCGTGCCCGGCGACCATGTGATCCCGCTCTACACCCCCGAATGCCGCCAGTGCAAGTTCTGCCTGAGCCGCAAGACCAACCTCTGCCAGGCCATCCGCAGCACGCAAGGCAAGGGCCTGATGCCCGATGGCAGCAGCCGCTTCTCGATGGGTGGCAAGCCCCTGTTCCACTACATGGGCACCAGCACCTTTGCCAACCACATCGTGGCCCCCGGCATTGCCCTGGCCAAGATCCGCAAGGACGCGCCCTTTGACAAGGTCTGCTACATCGGCTGCGGCGTGACCACCGGCGTGGGCGCGGTGCTGTTCACCGCCAAGGTCGAGGCCGGCGCCAATGTGGTGGTGTTC
>CALRVU010000245.1:0-5678 GCA_943371685.1 Bordetella parapertussis
GAGCCGGCGCACCGGCCACTTCACGACACCGGAGCAGGCGCTGGAGGAGTTGCAGCGCTGGCGTGACCAGGCACAGGCGCCCGCTGGCCCCCTTGGGTCGCTTCAGCGGATAATGAGCGGGTTTACGAGAATGTTGATGCGCTGGCCACTGCGGATCGCGGTGGCTTGGCGACGTGCCCGGACGCCTGTGCGGCGGGCCGTGGGCCGCAGCGACGATCCTGCAGGTTGAGATTTTTCGCCGTCTCGCCGGATTGTTCACACGCTTGACCCCATTCAGGGGGATGCTCCTGCATCCGATGTCCCACTAGACTCGTATTGAGCCTTGACGAGGCGGTTTCCGGCGCAAGCCGGTATGTCGATTGCTTTAGTTCCCTGCGAAGAAGGGCGATAACAAGACAGCTGGTCTGGCTTGTGGTCCTTTGTTTCGCTCCGAAAGTGTTGCCTGATGATTCCGATCTCACTGGATCGATTGCTGCAGCAACAGCGCACGATGCTGTTGCAGGGCCCGATGGGCCCGTTCTTCGCCGAGCTGGCGAGAACGCTGCGCGACCACGGTCAGACCGTCTCCAAGGTCAACTTCAACGCCGGCGATGACTATTTTTTCCAGGGCGAGGGCGTGCTCTCGTTCCAGGACCCCCTGGCTGACTGGCCAGCCTGGCTGCGCAGCAAGCTGGTCGATCTGAAGATCGACGCGGTGGTGCTGTTCGGGCAGACCCGGGCCATGCATGTGCTGGCCCTGCGCGAGGCGCGAGCCCTGGGCATCACGGTCTATGTGTTCGAGGAAGGCTATCTGCGCCCGGACTTCGTGACGCTCGAGATCGGCGGCGTCAATGCCGAATCCTCGATTCCTCGCGACGCGGCCTTCTATCGGCACCTCAACATCGAGCCTCAGCCGGTGCCTCTGCCCACGCATCAGAAGTTCTCGACACTGTCGGGCCTGGCGGCAAGGTATGGCTCCGAGCTCTGGAAGGGCCGTGCCCGCTATCCCCATTACGAGCATCACCGCTGCATGGATCCCATCGGCGAGACGTCGAAGTGGCTCTGGGGCGTGGCGCGCAAATGGATCGCGCGCTGGCAGGAGCGCGACATGCAGCCCTGGTTGAGCGCGCCCGAGCAGCACAAGCGGTTTTTCCTGGTGCCCTTGCAGGTGCACAACGACAGCCAGGTGCTGTGCCATTCGCGCTTCGGCTCGGTCGAGGCCTTCATCGTCGAGGTGATGCGTTCCTTCACCAAGCATGCCGGTGCTGATCAGTTGCTTGTGTTCAAGCATCACACCATGGACCGGGCCTACCGGAACTATCGGCGCTTGATCCAGGAGCACGGCGAAGCGATGGGTCTGGCCGACCGGGTTCACTACATCCACGACCAGCACCTGCCCACGCTGCTGCAGCATGCACGCGGGGTGGTCACGATCAACAGCACGACGGGCTTGCAGTCGCTTTACCACGCGACGCCGGTGATCACCCTTGGTGACTGCTTCTATGCCGTGCCCGGCATGGTTCACGCAGGGCCGCTCGAGCGCTTCTGGCGCGAGCCCGGCGTGGTCGATCGCGACCTGTTCCAGCGGTTCCGCGCCCACTTGCTGCGCGAAACCCAGCTCAATGCCAGCTTTTACGGCGAGACGCCGGGCTTGCCTTCCAGCACCGAAACCAGCCGCCGCTTGGCGCTGGCCTCGTCCAATCCGAGCGCCGCTCCCCAGGCCGCCAGCTGGTCGCCTCCCACGGTGCCCACATTGAAGTAAGCCGCCTCAGGGTGGCCGAGGTAGAAGCCACTCACGCTGGCTGCCGGGGTCATGGCCAGGCTTTCGGTCAGGCCCATGCCGATGTCGGCGCAGCCCAGCACCTCGAACATCTCTGACTTGACGCCGTGATCCGGGCAGGCCGGGTAGCCTGGCGCCGGGCGGATGCCTTGGTAGCGTTCGGCGATCAAGGCGGCGGTGTCGAGTTGCTCGTCGGGCGCATAGCCCCACAGCTCGGTGCGGACCCGCTGGTGCAGGCGTTCGGCGAAAGCCTCGGCCAAGCGGTCGGCCAAGGCCTTGAGCATGATCGCGTTGTAGTCGTCATGGGCCTGCTCGAACTGCTCGGCGCGGCCATCGGCGCCCAGGCCGGCGGTCACCGCAAACATGCCGATGTAGTCCGGCCGTGCGCCCGGGCCGGACTTGGGTGCGATGAAATCGGCCAGGCTGCGGTTGGGTCGTTGCACGGTCACACCGTGCTCGTCGGTGATCACTGGTCGCACGGTTTGCATGCGCAGGGGCGCCCAGCGCATCAGCACCTCGCTGCGGGTCTCGTCGCGGTAGATCTCGATGACATCGTCGTCCACCGTGTTGGCGGGCCAGAAGCCCATCACGGCGTTGGCCTGCAGCCAGCGGCCATCGATGATGCGCTTGAGCAGGGCCTGGCCATCGGCCAGCACCTTGCGCGCGGCGTCGCCCACCACCTCGTCTTGCAGGATCGCCGGATAGGGCCCGGCCAGGTCCCAGGTCTGGAAGAACGGCGCCCAGTCGATGCAGGCGGCCAATTCGGCCAAGTCATATTGCTTGAACAGCCGCCGGCCCAGAAAGCGCGGCGCCGCCGGGCTGCGCGTGAAATCAAGCACCGCCTTGTTGGCCCGGGCCTGGGCCAGGCTGACCAAGGGCGTGGCCTTCTTGCCGGCGTGCAGCTCGCGCACCCGCAGGGTATCGGCGTTCAGCGCCTCGATGTAGGCGGCCGAACGCTCCTCGCTCAGCAGATCGGAGCAGACGCCGACCGCGCGCGAGGCATCCGGCACATAGACCACCGGGCCGCTGTAGTGCGGCGTGATCTTGACGGCGGTGTGGACCCGGCTGCAGGTGGCGCCACCGATCAGCAGCGGCGTGGCACGCTCGCGGAAGTACGCATCGCGTTCCATCTCGGCGGCCACGTGCTGCATCTCTTCCAGGCTGGGGGTGATCAGGCCGGACAGGCCGATGATGTCGGCGCCTTCCTCGCGCGCCTTGGCGAGGATGGCCTGGGCCGGCACCATCACGCCCATGTTGATGACCTCGAAGTTGTTGCACTGCAAGACCACCGTGACGATGTTCTTGCCGATGTCGTGCACATCGCCCTTGACGGTGGCAATGACGATCTTGCCCTTGGCCGTGGCCTCGCCGCCGGCCTCGATCATGGCGGCCTTTTCGGCCTCGATGTAGGGCAGCAGGTGGGCCACGGCCTGTTTCATCACCCGTGCGCTCTTGACCACCTGGGGCAGGAACATCTTGCCGGCGCCGAACAGGTCACCGACCACGTTCATGCCGGCCATCAGCGGGCCCTCGATCACGTGCAGCGGACGGCCACCGTCGGCGGCAATCGCTTGCCAGCATTCTTCGGTGTCCTCATTGATGAAGTCGGTGATGCCATGCACCAGCGCATGGCTCAGGCGCTCGCGCACGCCGACATTCCGCCAGGCCAGGCGCTGCGAGTCGTCCTTGACGGCGCCCTTGACCACCTCGGCGATGTCGAGCAGCCGCTCGGTCGGGGTGCGAGCTGCTTCTCCGTCGGCGAGCGCGGGCACCCGGTTCAGCACCACATCTTCCACCCGCTCACGCAGGTTGGCATCGAGCTCGTCGTACACGCCCATCATGCCGGCGTTGACGATGCCCATGTCCATGCCGGCCTGGATCGCGTGGTACAGGAACACGGTGTGGATGGCTTCGCGCACCGGCTCATTGCCGCGGAAGCTGAACGACACGTTCGACACGCCGCCACTCACCTTGGCGCCCGGCAGGTTCTGCTTGATCCAGCGGGTGGCGTTGATGAAGTCGACCGCGTAGTTGTCGTGCTCCTCGATGCCGGTGGCGATGGCGAAGATGTTCGGGTCGAAGATGATGTCCTCGGCCGGGAAGCCCACCTCGTCGACCAGGATGCGGTAGGCCCGGGCGCAGATCTCGGTCTTGCGGGCAAAGGTGTCAGCCTGGCCTTGCTCGTCAAAGGCCATCACCACGGCGGCGGCGCCATAGCGGCGCACCAGCTTGGCCTGGCGCTTGAACTCGGCCTCGCCCTCCTTCAGGCTGATCGAGTTGACGATGCCCTTGCCCTGGATGCACTTCAGCCCGGCCTCGATCACGCTCCACTTGGAGCTGTCGATCATGATCGGCACGCGGGCGATCTCGGGTTCGCCAGCGATCAGGTTCAGGAAGCGCACCATGGCGGCCTGGCTGTCCAGCATGGCCTCGTCCATGTTGATGTCGATGACCTGGGCGCCGTTCTCGACCTGCTGCCGGGCCACGGCCAGCGCCTTCTCGAACTCGCCGGCCAGGATCATCTTGGCGAAGATGCGCGAGCCCGTGACATTGGTGCGCTCGCCGATGTTGACGAACAGGCTGCTGCCATCGAGTGTGACGGGCTCCAGCCCGGACAGGCGCATGGGCTGAACCGCAGGCGCGGCAGCGGTGGCAAGAGGGGAGGGGGCAGGAGCAGCAGCTTGGGACATGGCAGGCGCAAAGTGAGGGGTCGGATCGACGCAAGGGCGGACTCACCCCGGGTCAGGGTGAGCGTCGTTGTCCAAAACCACCAAGCCTCGCAGCGCTCTTGGCGCTGCTGCAACGCTCCTTGGGAGGCGCGATTTTAGCGGCTTGTGGTGCTGGCCGGGCGCTGGGCAGGGCGGGTCGCGATCGGGGTCGGGGGGGCGGACGCTGGCGCAGCGGCCTCGGCCGTGATGGTGTCACCGTCATCGGTCGGTTCGTCTTTGGCGAAGACGCCCTCGAAACGGTCACCGTTGCTCCAGGTGAAGCTGCCCTTGCCCTCTTTGACGCCGTTCTGCCAGGCGCCGACATAGCGGTCACCGTTCTTCCAGAAATAGCTGCCCTGGCCTGAGAAGACACCACGTTCGAACCGGCCCTCATAGCGGTCGCCCGAGGCAAAGTTCATCTTGCCCTGTCCGTGGGGCTGGCCCGCGGTCACCGGCCCTTCGTATTCGTCGCCATTGGCGAACCGCATCTTGCCGGTGCCCACCGCATTGCCGCGGTCCCAGGGTCCGTCAAAGCGCTGTCCGGTGGTCCAGCTGTGCACGCCGCGGCCATGCGGGCTGCCGGCGTCAAAGTCACCCCGGTAGATCTCGCCATTGGCGAACACCATCGAGCCCTTGCCTTGAGGCACGCCGTTCACCACGCTGCCCTCGTAGAGGTTGCCGTTGGCAAAGCGCAGGCTGCCCTGTCCCTCGGCCCGGTCATCGACCCAGTCGCCCTTGTAGACCTGACCATTGGGCCAGCGGAACTCGCCCTTGCCGTGGCGTTTGCCATTGCGCACCGTGCCGTCGTAGTAGTCGCCATTGGCGAACTGGATCTGGCCCTGACCGGTATAGCCCTTGCCGTCGGCGTCGAGCACCAGCTGTCCCCGCACCCGGGTCTTGTCGGCCAGCACCACGTCGATCGGAATGGCCTCGCGCACGGCGGCGGCTGGGGCGGCTGCGGCCGCCGGCAGTGCAGCTGCCGGTGCAGGTGCCGGAACAGCTGCGGTGGAGGTTGCGCCTGCCGCTGCCGCGGACGGTGCCGTGGCAACAGCAGGCC
The DNA here is from genome assembly GCA_943371685.1 of Bordetella parapertussis. Classification (GTDB taxonomy): domain Bacteria; phylum Pseudomonadota; class Gammaproteobacteria; order Burkholderiales; family Burkholderiaceae_C; genus Ideonella; species Ideonella parapertussis_A. The sequence continues at coordinate 5,525 of CALRVU010000245.1, forward strand.
GCGCCGCGCCGGCGCTGTTCGGGCCGAGCGCCAGCTGAGCCGGTGCCGGTGGGCTGGGTGCGCGGGCGCCCTGGGCCCGTGTTTCGGTCCAGGCGGTGCCGCGCTCGCGCGCCAGGGTTTGCGCATGGCCGCGGGCCAGTTCCTGGGCCGAGCC
>CALRVU010000246.1:0-5668 GCA_943371685.1 Bordetella parapertussis
CAGACCCTGATCCGCCATGGCGTCGAGGTCTGGATCAGCAACCACCGCTCGATCGACGAGATCCTGGGCTATGTGCTGCGGCTGGGCGCCATGGTCGGCGCCCATGAGCGTGCCGCGCAGCTGGTGGCCCAGTTGCAGGCCGGGCTGGATCGGGTTGCCGTGCAGGCCGCCGCCCTGCCACGCCGGCCCCGGGTGTACTTCGAGGAATGGGACGAGCCCCAGATCTCGGCCATCCGCTGGGTCAGCGAGCTGATCAGCGTGGCCGGCGGCGACGACATCTTCCCCGAGCGGGCCGTGGCCTCGCTCGGCCGCGACCGCATCGTGGCCGATCCGCTGGAGGTGGTGCGCGCCGCGCCCGACATCATCTTCGGCTCCTGGTGCGGCAAGAAGTTCAGGCCCGAGCAAGTGGCCGCCCGGCCCGGCTGGCAAGACGTGCCGGCGGTGCGCAACGGCGCCCTTTTCGAGATCAAGTCACCCCTGATCCTGCAACCCGGCCCCGCGGCGCTGACCGACGGCCTGGCAGCGCTGCAGCGGCATGTGCAGGCCTGGGCGGCATGTGCAGGCCTGGGCGGCACAGGATGAACGAACCCGGTAGAGCGACCTCGTGCCCGGTGTCATCGCAGGTGACCCGAACTGGCAGGCTGCCGAGCAGTTGGGAGTGATGGCCCCGTTTCTGTGAACTCATGGGCGCCGTACCCAGGATGTGTCAGCTCGCCTGGGGTCCCCTTCCGCCCGCGCGGAACGCTCGGGGTGCCATGCCGTAGCGCCGCCGGAACTGCTCGCCAAAGTTGGACAGCGTGGGGAAGCCGCAGGCCTGGGCGATCTGCGCGATGGGCTCCTGGCCCTGGATCAGGCGCAGGGCGGCCCATCCGCAACGGGCGTCGTTCAGGTAGGCGGTAAAGCTCTTGCCGACCTCGCGCCGGAAAAATCGGCCGAAGGCGGCGGGGCTGACATGGGCCACGGCGGCGGCTTCTTCCACCGACAGTTCGTCGGCCAGGTGCGCTTCGATCCAGTTGAGCACGCGGTCGACGCGCTGCGGGCTGACGCCGGGGCTGGTGGTGGCGCTGGGCGTGGCGGGCAGGGTGGATGACAAGGCCCGCAGGTCGGCGGCGCCGGTCAGCAGGCAGTCCAGCACCTCGATGAACACGGCCACCCGGCGCTGGGGCGTGGCGCCGGGCAGCCGGGCCAGCAGACGCTGGACTTCGAGGCGGGTCGCCCCTTGCACTTCCACGCCGGGGGCGGCCTGCGTCAGCAGGGGTGCCACCGCCTTGAGCTCTGGCAGCCCGCAGCGCTGCAGCCAGTCCGGCGGAAACTGCAGCACGGTGGCGGCGCAGCCCTGCGGTGGCTGGGCGCCGCGGCTGGCCCATAGGTGCGGCGTCTCGCTGCCCACCAGCACCAGGTCGCCGTCAAAGAAGGGTGCCACGCTGTCACCCATCCAGCGCAGACCCTGGCCACGCTCGATCCAGGTCAGCTCAAAGTGCCCGTGGCGGTGCAGGCTGCCATGGAAGTCCGGTACCGACAAATGCATGCAGCGCAGCGATTCTTCCGCATGGTGGATGGGCTCGCGGGTGATTCTCATGGCCGCTCACAGGCTCGGGGGCATCGGATTTCCCCGGGGTTGGTCAGGTTTGAAAACCGTCATTATTGGCGCTCAGACAGGATGTTGGCGCACTGGATCGCGCAGAAACTATCGGTTTTCAGCACCACCGAAGGAGGCATGATCATGCCTTCCATGCCGATGAACGACACCATGCTCTGGCCTGAGCTCGACCGCCCCTATGAACTGCAGGCGGCGCAGATCGATGCCTTTCGCCGCGACGGCTGCATCAAGCTCAAGCAAGTGCTTTCGCCCGCCACCCTGGCGCACTTCGGGCGCGAGATCACGCGGCTGACCATCGATCTCAACACCGAGCATCGCCCGCTGGCCGAACGCAGCACCTATGACCGTGCCTTTCTGCAGGTGATGAACCTGTGGGAGCAGAGCGCGCTGGTGGCCCGCTTCGTGATGGGGCAGCGCCTGGCGCGCATCGCGGCCGAGTTGCTGGCCGTGCGCGGCGTGCGCCTGTACCACGACCAGAGCCTGTACAAGGAGCCCGGCGGCGGCATCACCCCGGCCCATGCCGACCAGTACTACTGGCCGCTGGCCAGCGACCGCACCGTCACTGCCTGGATCCCGCTGCAGGCGGTGCCGGTCGAGATGGGCCCGCTGGGCTTTTACGCCGGCAGCCAGGGCGTGGCCTTTGGCCGCGACCTGGGCATCAGCGACGAGAGCGAGGCCAGAATCAGCGAGAACATGGCCCGCCACGGCTTTCCCTTCGAGGTAGGCCCCTTCGATCTGGGCGAGGTGAGCTTCCACCTGGGCTGGACCTTCCACAAGGCCGGCGCCAACACCGCCACCCAGCCGCGGTCGGTGATGACGGTGATCTACATGGACGCCGACATGCGTCTGGTGCCGGCCCTCAATGCCGTCCAGGCCAATGACCGCGACCAGTGGTGCCCCGGTGCGCGCGAGGGCGAGGTCATCGCCACGCGCAAGAACCCGGTCATCTGGTCGCGCTGAGACGGCCCCCCATGAGCGCATTGGAAAGGGACGGCATGGCCGCCATCGGTGATGGCCAGGGCGGCTTTGTGATCGAGCCGGTGTCGGTGCGCGCGCCCGCCGCCGGCGAGGTGCGGGTGCGCCTGAGCGCTGCTGGCCTGTGCCACACCGATCATGCCTCGCTGCACTGGCCAGGCCCGCTGGTGCTGGGGCACGAAGGCGCGGGCGTGATCGACTGCGTGGGTGAGGGCGTGGCCGAGCGGCATCCGCGGCTGCAGCCCGGCCTGGCGGTGCTGCTGAACTGGGCCATTCCTTGTGGTCGCTGCCCGCAGTGCCAGCGCGGCCGCGGCTCGCTGTGCGAGCGCACCCATGGCGTGGACGCCACGCTGGGCAGCAGCGCGCCGGCGCCGGGCCACACGCGCTGGCGCAGTCAGCCGGTGGAGCGCTCCTTCAAGCTGGGCACCTTTGCCGAGTACACGCTGGTGCGCGCCGAGGCACTGACCGTGATGCCCGAGCGGCTGCCAGCGCGCCATGCCTGCATCCTGGGCTGTGGGGTGATGACCGGCGTGGGGGCGGCCATCAACGTGGCGCAGGTGCAGGCTGGTGACACGGTGGCGGTGGTCGGCTGCGGCGGCGTGGGCCTGAGCGTGGTGCAGGGTGCACGGCTGGCGGGCGCGGCCCGCATCATCGCCATCGACCGCCGGCCGGCGGCCCTGCAGCGCGCCGTGGCGCTGGGGGCCACGCACACGCTGGCGCCCGCAGCCGATGACCCGCAGAACGATGAGCTGGCCGCCGCCGTGCGCGCACTGACCAATGGCCGTGGCGCTGACCATGCTTTTGAGGCCACCGGCGTGGCCGCGCTGGCGTTTCTGCCGCTCAAGCTCTGCCGCCATGGGGGCAATGCGGTGCAGCTCAGCGGCGCACACGGCCCCGTCAGTGTGGAGATGCCGCAGTTCTGGTGGGACAAGCGCTACCTGGTGCCGCTGTACGGTGGCTGCCAGCCTGAGCGAGATTTCCCCCGCCTGTTCCATTGGGCCGCCCGGGGTGAGCTGATGCTGGACAGCCTGGTCACCCACACCTACCGCCTCAGCGAGCTGGGCCAGGCCATGGACGACATGCTCGCCGGCCGCAGCGCCAAGGGCGTGATTGTTTTCGACTGACCGGCTGATCGGCCCCACCGAATGATGTTTCGAACCCTCGAAGTCTCCGACCCCGCCCTCTCGCCACCGGGCTTGCGCTTTGTCACCGCAAAAAGCGCGGCGCTGGGCCAGCGTGCCGACTTGCTGCTGTTCGTGCCGGCTCAAGCGGCGTCGCTGCAAGACCTGCCGCTGGTGCTGCTGCTGCATGGGGTCTACGGCTCGCACTGGGCCTGGGCTTTCAAGGGCGGCGCACACCTGACGGCGCAGCGGCTCATCGACGCGGGTGAGATCCCGCCGCTGATTCTGGCCATGCCCAGCGACGGCCTGTGGGGCGATGGCTCGGGCTTTGTGGCCCATGCCGGGCAGGACTTTGAACGCTGGATCATCGACGAGGTGCCGGCAGCGGCGCGCCTGGCCTGCAGCGCGTGCAGCCTGGCTTCGCCGCTGTGCATCGCGGGCTTGAGCATGGGCGGCTTTGGTGCCTTGCGGCTGGCTGGCCGGCACCCGCGGCGATGGGTGGCGGCGGCCGGTCATTCCTCCGTGACCGAGGCTGCGCAGCTTGATCCGCTGATGGCCGAGACCCGCGCCGGCTGGGCGGCGTCGCCGGCGGACACCCACGTCATCGCCTCGCTCCGCGACGCCGACGGGCCGCTGCCTGCGCTGCGTTTTGACTGCGGCCGCGACGACCTTTTCATTGCGGCCAATCGCCAGCTGCATGCTGATCTGCAGGCCGCCGGCATTGCGCATGAGTATGCCGAGCACGATGGCGGCCACGACTGGGCCTACTGGGCGAAGCATTTGGAAGACACGCTGCGCTTCTTCGGCCAGGCCCTCACCACGCGGACCCCGACACCATGAACCTGTTGGCACTCAAGCTCAAGCGCTGGACACTGGCCCTGACCCTGGTCGCCACGGCGGGGGCCGCCCTGGCGGCCGATGCCGGACATGGCGACTTGACGCGCCATGTCGATCCCTTCATCGGCACCGACGGCACCGGCCATGTCACGCCGGCCGCGATGGTGCCCTTCGGCATGGTGGCTCCCGGCCCCGACAACGCCGACCGGGGCTGGAGCTACAGCGGCGGCTACCAGTACCGCGCGCCGCGCATTCTCGGCTTTTCCAACACCCACATCAGTGGCGCCGGCATCCCCGAGCTGGGCGACGTGCTGCTGATGCCTGCCGCCGGCACCCGCTGGACGGCGCAGCGCACCGACTTCTCGGCGGCGCCCGACAAGAAGACCGAGAGCGCCCATCCCGGCGTCTACCGCGTCACATTGCCCGAGCACGGGGTGCGCGTGGAGCTGACCAGCACCCAGCGGGTGGCCGTGCACCGCTACACCTTTGCCCAGGCCGGCCGCGTGCAGGTGCTGGTGGACCTGCAGCATGGCCTGTTGTTCGTTGAGGGGCCGCGGGTCACGCAGGCCACGTCCACGGTGGACGCCGAGCGTGGCGAGCTGACCGGCACCACCCATGCGAAGAACTGGGTCGAGCGCGAGGCCTCGTTCATCGTGCGCTTTGACCGCCCCATGGCGCGCGTCACCACGCTGCCGCTACGCCAGGGCGACAAGGCTGCCCGCTACCTGCTCGAGTTTGAACTGGGCACCGGCCGCGTGCTGCACGCCCGCGTCGCCCTGTCCACGGTGGATGTGGACGGCGCACGCCGCAACCTGGCGGTGGACGAAGACCAGTCGTTCGACGCCGTGCGCACGGCGGCCGATGCGCAGTGGCAGCGCTTGCTTTCGCGCGTCCAGATTGACGCCGATGCGCGCTTCAAGAAGGTCTTCTACTCGGCGCTCTATCGCACCCTGCTGCACCCCAGCGACATCGCCGACGCCGACGGCCGGGTGCGCGGCCCGACCGGCCAGGTCATGGCCGCGCCTGGCGGCGTGTACTACAGCACCTTGAGCTTGTGGGACACCTTCCGCGGTGTGCACCCGCTGTTCACCCTCCTGGTGCCCGAGCGGGTGCCAGGCTTCATCCAGTCGATGCT
>CALRVU010000247.1:0-5656 GCA_943371685.1 Bordetella parapertussis
CTGGTGCTGGAACAGGCCCGCCGCATGGCTGCCCAGGCCGACGAGATCGAGCGCCGAGTGCAGGGTCGCGACCGCGAGTTGACCGGACTGCTGCGGGTGACCACCGCCTTCGTGGTGATGGAGCACCTGCTGCCGCAGCCACTGGCCGACTTTGCCCGGCAGTTTCCGGGCATCGAGGTCGAGGTGGTCGAGAACGCCTTTCTGGTGGACCTGGCGCGGCGCAGCGCAGAAGCTTCAGGCTCGTGGTCGCAGCGCGAGGCCGATGTGGCGGTGCGCATCTCGGGCCATGTGGCCGATCACTTGGTGGGCCGGCCACTGGGGCCGGCGCAGTGCCGGGTCTATGCCCGGCGCGGCCAGATGGACCTGCCACAGGCCATCACCCCCCTGGCCACCTTGATCCGCGAGGCGCCCTGGGTCGGTTTCGAGCGCGATGCCCAGTCGCGGGTCTATGACCGCTGGATGCGCCAGCACCTGGCCCAGTCCCGGGTGCGGGTGCGGGTGGACATCTTCAATGCGGCGGCGGCGATGATCCGCACCGGCATCGGCGTGGGCATCTTGCCGGTGTTCATGGAGGCACGCCATCCCGAGCTGGTGGCGGTCTCCGATCCGCTGCCCGAGCTGGAAGTGCCGGTCTGGATGCTGACCCACCCGGACCTGCGCGACACCGCCCGGGTGCGAGCCTTCATGCAGCATGTGGGCGATGCGATCGCCGTGACGCTCAAGGACTGATGCTGAAGACTTGAAATACCCCGGTGTGTACCCATGTGCAGTGCATGACTGAAACTGCCCGCACCCACATCGGCTGCCCGCATTGCGGCGCCACCAACCGTGTTCCTGATTCGCGCCTGGGTGATGACCCGGTGTGCGGCCGCTGCGGCCAGGCCCTGCTGAGCGGCGAGCCGGTCACCCTGACCGATGCCAACTTCGACGCCTTTGTGCGCGCCAGCGGCGTGCCAGTGGTGGTCGATTTCTGGGCCCCCTGGTGCGGGCCTTGCCGCACGATGGCGCCGCAGTTTGCCCAGGCCGCTGCCCAGCTCAAGGGCCGGGTGGTGTTTGCCAAGGTCAACAGCGACGAGAACCCGCAGACGGCCAGCCGCTATGGCATCCGCAGCATTCCCACGCTGGTCAAGCTGCAGAGTGGTGCCGAGGCGGCCCGCCTGAGCGGGGCCATGCCTGCAGCCCAGATCAGCGCCTGGGCCGGCCGGCCGGGGGCCTGAGCCTTACTTGCGCAGGCGGTTGTCGACGTCGACGAACTGCCACCAGTCCTGCCAGAACACCGGCCGGCGGTAGCCGATGACCCAGGGATGGGCCATGTCGGTGACGAAGCGGTGCAGGTGGTTCTTGTAGGGCGCGTAGGTGATGCTGATGCGCTTGGCCTCCAGGAACAGCGCGTCGCGCTCGGGGCCGTCGGGCATGCCCATCATCTGGTCGTAGATGGCATCAAAGCGCTTGTTCTCGAAGCGGGCCAGGTTGGCGCCGCCCTTGACCGGGCTGTACATCCGCGCCAGCGCGCCCTGGCCGTCCAGCTGCGACGATGACGAGGCCACGCCCCACATCTGCAGCTTGCCGGCCTGGGCGGCCTTCAGGTTCTCGGGCCATTTGGCCGACTTGAACTCGATGCGCACGCCGATGGCGCTGAGATTGCGCTGCCACAGGTCGTCCAGCTGACGCGACTGCTGGTCAGGCTGGGTGTTCTTGACCAGCTTGAGCGGGCTGCCGTCGGGCAGGTCGCGCCAGCCGTCGCCGTCCTTGTCGACATAGCCGTAGAGGTCGAGCAGGGCGCGGGCACGGGCCGGGTCATAGTCGCCCATCTCCGACTTGAAGCGGGTGTCGTAGCCGGTGGTGGACGGGACGATGATGGACTGGGCCGGAATGCCCTGGCCACGGCGCACCAGGTTGATCTCGCGTTCGATGTCGATCGACAGGTTGATGGCCCGGCGCAGGGCGATGCGCTCGGGCGTGTAGCCGCCCACCACCGGATCTTCCATGTTGTACATGGTCAACACGATGTCGGGATTGAGCACACGATAGAGCTGCACGCCCTGGCTGGCCAGGTTGGGGGCCAGCTTGCTGCCCGGGATGGCGGTGTTGGCAAAGTCCTCGGGCAGGCGCTCCAGGAAGTCCTGTTGCTTGTTCAGGAAGGACAGCCAGCGTGGCTGGTTCTCGTCGATGATCGAGACCTCGACCCGGTCGATCATGGGCAGCTTGCGGCCTTTGAAGCGTGCCAGCAGGGCCTGGCCTTCGGCATCGTCGGCAGCCGGCTCGGCGTCGTAGGTGCGGGTGAAGCCGGGATTGCGCTCCAGCGCGATCAGCGAACTGCGCCGCCACGAGGCCAGCTTGAACGGCCCGGTGCCCACCGGATGCTCGACGATCTTGTCGCCATAGAACTCGACCACCTCGCGGGCCTGACCGCCCACCAGGTCGCCATTGGCCAGCAGCTCGATCAGGCGGGGCCGTGGCTGCGGCACTTCCATGCGGAAGGTGTAGCGGTCGATCACCCGCAGGCCAGGCACTTCCTTGTCGTAGTCAAAAGGCTTGCGCTGGTCCAGGGCCTGCTGGCGCAGCTCGTTCAGGCCAAGCAGGTTCAGCTCTTCGATGTCGCCCCAGCGCGGGCTCTTGTTGGCGGGGTCGGCATAGCGCTTGATGGCGAACACATAGTCGGCGGCCACCAGCTCGCGGCGCTGGCCCTTGAAGACCGGATCGTCGGCAAAGTAGGTGCCGGGCTTGACCTTCAGCGTCCAGACCTTGAAGTCGGGCGAGACCACCGGCATGCCGTCGGCCGTGCCGGGCTTGATCTTGGCCGGGCGGGCCAGGTGGTCGTAGGTGTAGAGGCCCTCGAAGATGTGGGCCAGGATGATCATCGAGTAAAGGTCGCTGACCTTGGCCGGGTCGAAGCCGGTCTCGGCCACCCGGAAGGCATAGCGCAGCACTTTCTGGTCGTTGGCCGCTGCGGCAGCGGCCGGCACGGCGGCGGGCTGGGCCAGGGCCAGCCCCGATGCCAGGGCCAGGCCGCCGAGCAGGGCCTTGGCCAAGCCCCGGCGCAGCGGATGGGAGAGGATGGAAGGGATCATGGGAACACTCATGGTTTCTGGAGGGCGGCCTGAGCGGCGGTGTCGACATCGACATAGCGGCCAAAGTCGCGGGCAAAGGGGTGGTCGCGGTAGCCCAGGAACCAGGGCTGCGAGACCATCAGCCTGAAACGGTGCACATGCGGCTTGACCGGCATGTAGACCGCCAGCAAGGCTTGGGCCTGCTTGATCTTTTCCAGCCGCTCCGGGCCGTCGGGCAACTGGTTGATCTGCTCGACCAGCGCGTCATAGGCCGGCAATTTGAAGCGCGACAGGTTCTCCGAGCCGGCCATCGGGCCGTAGGCTTCATTCAGGAAATTGGCGCCGTCGGGGTTGGTGGCGCTGTTGCCCAGCATCCAGATCTGCAGCTTGCCGGCCTTGGCCTGCTTGAACTGATCCGGCCACTGACCGGCATTGAACTTCATCTTGACGTTGATGGCCTTCATGTAGCGGTCCCACAGCTCATTGAACTGCCGGCTGGCCTCGTCGTTCTGGGTCGATTGCTCCAGCACCAGGGGCTTGCCGTCGGGCTGGTCGCGCCAGCCGTCGCCGTCACGGTCGACATAGCCGTACAGGTCGAGCAAAGCCTTGGCCCGCGCCGGGTCGTATTCGCTGAAGCCGAAGTCGCGCTTCGCGTCATAGCCCATGGTGTGGGGCACCAGCATGGAGGTGGCGGGGATGCCCAAGCCGCGGCGCACGCGGTTGATCTCGGCATTGTTGTCATAGGCCAGACTGATGGCCCGGCGCAGGGCGATGCGCTCGGGCGTGTAGCCGCCCACCACCGGATCCTCCATGTTGAAGTAGCTGTAGGTGTGGTCGGCCCGCAGGATGCGCTCGAGCTGCAGGCCCTGGCGCGCCAGATTGGGTGCCAGCTTGCCGCCGGGCGCAGCCACCGAGGCATAGTCCAGCGGCACCGCCACCAGCTCGAAGTCTTTCGCCAGGAAGGACAGCCAGGTGGGCTGCGGCGCCTCGATGATGGCGAACTCCAGCCGGTCGATCATCGGCAGCTTGCGGCCCTTGAAGCGGGCCACCAGCTCGGCGCTGCGGGCGTCACCTGGGATGGCCTGGCTGTCGTAGGTCTGCTCGCGGAAGCCCGGATTGCGCTCCAGCACGATGCGCGAGGAGCGCCGCCATTGCACGAGCTTGAACGGCCCGGTGCCCACGGGGTGGGCCATCATGTCGGCGCCATAGGTGTCAACCACCTCGCGGGCCACCGCGCCGAACACCACCGGATTGGCCAGCAGCAGCGCAAAGTGCGGGTCGGGCCGGGTCAGGCTGATGCGCAGGGTGTAGCGGTCGACCAGCACCAGGCCGGGCACGGCCTGCTCGTAGTCAAACGGCTTGTTTTGGTCGAGTGCGGCCTGGCGCACGGGCTCCAGACCGACGATGGGGTTGTCCTGAAGGGTGCTGTAGTTGGGGCTTTTCCAGCGCGGGTCAAAGTGCCGGCGCACGGCATAGGCGTAGTCGGCGGCCGTCAGCTCGCGGCGCTGGCCCTTGAAGGCCGGATCGTCGGCAAAGTAGGTGCCGGGCTGGATGCGCACGGTCCAGCTGCGGAAATCGGCCGACGGCTCGGGCAGGGCGGCGGCGGTCTGCGGCTTGAGGCGGATCGGCCGCTCGGCATAGTCGTAGGTCAGCGGCGGCTCGAAGATGTGCGAGATCACCGTCGCCGAGTACAGGTCCGAGACCTGGGCCGGGTCGAAGCCCGTCTCGGCCGCCGGAAAAGCGTAGCGCACCACCTTGGCCGCCGGAGCGGCGGACGCGGGAGCAGCGGCATGCACGGCCGCCGGGGTCAATGACAGGCACCACGGCAGGGCCGTGAGTGCCACCAACAGCGCTCGGCTTGTGGCCTGCGCGTAAAACTGGATGCGGCTCATGTGCCGTTTCAGCAAAGGTTGCGACGCGCGCAGTCTATCCGCCGCGCCCGCTTGCCGCCCAAAGCCTGGCACGGGGTTTGCGATAAGCCGGGGCAGCCTCGGGCTCAGCCTACACTCGCGCATTCCGAAAATCCGGCCCCGCGCCACAAGCGCACGGGCCACAACCTTGGTCTTTTTGCCCCATGCTCGCCTACCTGATACGACGCTTATGGCAGATGGTGCCCACCTTGTTCGGTGTGGTTCTGCTGGTGTTCGTGCTCTTCAAATTCTTCGGCAGTGATCCTGCCGTGATCCTTGCCGGCCAGAACGCCACCCAGGCGCAGATTGCCGCCATCCGCCAGGAGCTGGGCCTGGACCAGCCCTGGTTCGTGCAGCTGTGGATCTTCATCAAGCAGATCGCCACCTTCGACTGGGGCAAGAGCTGGGCGACCAACGAGGCGGTGAGCAATCTGTTTGCCACCCGCATGCCCGCCACCCTGACGGTGATGGCGCCGATCCTGTTGCTCGACACCCTGCTGGCCGTGCCGATTGCACTGGGCGTGGCCTATGTGCGGGGCTCGTTGACGGACCGGGCGCTGATGGTGGTGACCACCGTCGCGCTGTCGATCTCCTTCCTGGTCTATGTGATCGTCGGCCAGTACGTGTTCGGCTTCCAGTTGGGCTGGTTCCCGGTGCAGGGCTGGAGCGATTCGACCTGGACCAATCTGACGGTCT
>CALRVU010000248.1:0-5630 GCA_943371685.1 Bordetella parapertussis
CTGCAACACGCGGGCCTGCATCCCCTGTGGGCCACCGTGCTGATCTTCAGCCTGTCGGTGTCCGTGCTCGGCGTGCTGCGGCCAGCCGCCTGGGGCGAGCTGGCCCGCCATCCCTCGCTGTGGCTGATCGTGCTGGCGGCCGGCACCACCAATGCCTGCTTCAACTGGGGCGTGACCGCCGGCGATGTGGTGCGGGTGGTGCTGCTGTTCTACCTGATGCCACTGTGGACAGTGCTGCTGGCCCGCTGGCTGCTGCATGAGGCCATCACGGCAGCGGCGCTGCTGCGGGTGGCGCTGGCGCTAGCCGGTGCGGCCCTGGTACTGTGGCCGCAGGACGGCACCCAGCTGCTGGACGGCAATCCGATCGACCTGCTCGGCTTGCTCGGCGGCTTCAGCTTTGCCGTCAACAACGTGATGCTGCGCCGCCTGGGCCAGCGCAGCGAGGCTGCCCGCGGTCTGGCCATGTTCCTGGGTGGGGGGCTGGTGTCGCTGGTGCTCGCGCTCATCATCCCCACCGGCCCGCTGCCCGAGCTGGCGCCGGGCTGGCTGCTGATCTGCGCCTTGCTGGCCACCTGCTACCTGGGCAGCAACATGGCCCTGCAATATGGCGCCACCCGGCTTCCGGCCAATGTCACGGCAGTGGTGATGCTGACCGAAGTGCTGTGGGCCACGGCCTCGTCGGTGGCGCTGGGTGCCGGTCAGATGAGCCCGGCACTGGCGCTGGGCGGCGCCCTGATCGTGGGCGCGGCTGCCCTGTCGGCCTGGAGACCCTGAGCCTCGCGCGGCAGCGGCGGACCGCTAGCATCGGACCCACCTCCACTACGCCAAGGCCCGCCGCCATGACCGCTTCCACTGCGTTTGACTTTGAAGCCCTGACCATCACCGGTCAGCCGCAGCCCCTGAAAGCCTACGAGGGCCGAGTCCTGCTCATCGTCAACACCGCCAGCCAATGCGGCTTCACGCCGCAGTTCAAGGGTCTGGAAGCCTTGTTCAAGCAGTACGAGGCGCAGGGCCTGACGGTGATCGGCTTCCCGAGCAACGAGTTCGGCCACCAGGACCCGGGCAGCAACGACGAGATCGCCTCGTTCTGCGAGCTGAATTACGGCGTGAGCTTTCCGATGATGGCCAAGGTCCAGGTCAATGGCAGTGAAGCCCATCCGCTGTACCAGTGGCTCAAGGGCGAGAAGCCCGGCCTGCTCGGCACCGAGGCCATCAAGTGGAACTTCACCAAGTTCCTGGTCGGGCGCCGTGGCCAGGTCATCAAGCGCTACGCGCCGGTGGACGCCCCCGAGAAGATCGCCCAGGACATCGAAGCGGCGCTGAAGGCCTGAACCGCCAGGCGACGCCCACCTCTGCCATCTTGCAAATGGCGGCCTTCCGTGCCGCTGTTCACGCATTCCATCGCTGCGCTCCGGCGGCAGGATTCAGGCTCAGCGTGCAAGCACCGAAAGAGTGCAGCAACTGATCCATACCTAACCAATATCCGGAGACTTTGATGCTGCGTCGCACCGTTCACATGGCCTGCCTGTCCCTGCTCGTGGGCGCAAGCGCCCCGGCCCTCGCGCAAGAGCGCGGTACCAAGGAAGAGGCCATCGCCATGGCCAATGCCGCCTTCGAGCACATGAAGAAGGCCGGCGCACCCAAGGCCCTGGCCGACTTCACTGCGGACAAGGCCGTCTGGAACAAGAAAGACCTCTACGTCTTCGTGTTCGACACCAAGGGCACATTTCTGGCCCACGGCGCCAACGAAAAGCTGGTCAACCGCGACATGAGCCTGATGAAGGATGCCAACGGCAAGTCGATCTTCCCGGCCATGGTCGAGACGGCCGCCAAGGGCTCGGGCTGGGTCGACTACGACTGGGCTCACCCGCAGACCAAGAAGGTGGAAGGCAAATCGTCATACGTGCGCAAGACGCCTGACGGACAAGGCCTGATCGGCGTCGGCATCTACCGTTGATGCCCCGCTGAAGCCCGGCCGCGCCGCCGCCCAGCCATGGGTGCGGCGCTTTCTCCACCGCGCCCAGAGGCTCGCATGAACTTTCTACGCAACGCGCCCATCGGCGTCAAGCTGGCCCTGGCGCCGGCGTTCTCCCTGATCTGCCTGCTGGCCGTGGCGGCCACCGCATGGTGGGGCAGCCAGGCCCTGGTCGGGCAGATCCGCAATGTCGGCGAGGTCAGCATGCCGCGACTGGCCGCCGTGCAGGACCTCGGCAGCCGGCTGTCGCATCTGCAGCGCCAGCTCATGCAGACCCTGTCATGGGAGGCCATCGGCCAGAAGGCCGAGCGCATCGCGGAACTGGACAAGCAGATCCTTCAGCAGCTGAGCGAGTTCGACACCCAGGTGTCCCAGTTCAGTCAGTTGCCAGACCTCGAAGCCTCGCAGCGCAGCGCCATCGAAGCGCTGCAGAAGCACTACAAGGTCTACAGCCACACGGCCAAGGAGACGCTGGACATCAAGTCCGCCGGCGTGGCCACGGCTGCGAGCTTCGTGTTCACGCTGGACAGCGCCTATTCCGATGCCACCAAGCAGATCGACGTTCTGGCGAGCCATGAGAAGGAAGCCGTCAGCAGCTCGGTCGCCGATGCCCGCGCCCAGGCCGACCGCAGCGGGATCGTCCTGCTGATCACCACGGCCGCCGCCCTGCTGTCAGCCGGCGCCCTGGCCTGGCTGGTGCAGCGGCAGATCTTGCCCCCGCTGCAACGCGCGGCCGCCATGGCCCGCACCGTGGCCGGCGGCGACCTGTCGCAGGCCAGCCAGGTCGACTCCACCGATGCCACCGGCCAGGTGCTGAGCGCCATGAACGACATGCGACTGCAACTGGTGCAGCTGATCGGCCGTGTGCGCCAGTCGGCCGACAGCATCGCCACCGCTTCGGCCGAGATCGCCGGCGGCAATGCCGACCTGTCACACCGCACCGAGCAGCAGGCCGCTGCACTGGAAGAAACCGCCGCATCGATGCAGGAGATGACCGAGTCGCTGCACCGCAATGCCGAGACCGCCCGCCAGGCCAATCAGCTGGCCAGCTCGGCCCTGACCGTGGCCGACCGCGGCGGCCAGGTGGTGGGCCAGGTGGTGCAGACCATGCAGGACATCACCAGCAGCAGCCACCGCATCTCGGACATCATCGGCGTGATCGACGGCATCGCCTTCCAGACCAACATCCTGGCCCTGAACGCGGCCGTGGAGGCCGCCCGGGCTGGCGAGCAAGGCCGCGGCTTTGCGGTGGTGGCGGCCGAGGTGCGCAGCCTGGCGCAGCGCAGCGCTGCCGCCGCGCGCGAGATCAAGGTGCTGATTTCCGACTCGGTCAGCAAGGTCGAAGTGGGCAGCCGCCTGGTGGGCGACGCCGGCAGCACCATGACCGACATCGTGGACCAGGTCCGCAAGGTCACCGACCTGATCGCCGAGATCGACTCAGCCACCAATGAACAGTCCTCGGGCGTGTCGCAGGTCAACCAGGCGGTCAGCTCGCTGGACCAAGGCACACAACAGAATGCAGCGCTGGTAGAGCAGAGCGCCGCTGCCGCCGAAAGTCTGAAGAACCAGGCTGATGAGCTGATGGGCCTGGTCGCCGTGTTCAAGACCGGCCGCTGAAGCCAGGCTGGCGCAGATCCGTGGGGCTCGCGCCCCGTGCACAATCAGCGTCATGTCGCCCCCTGCCCCGCTGCCCGGTGAAGTCACGGCCTGGCTCTCGTCGCTCGACGAGCAGGCCGAAACCCCGACCAACCTCCTGTTCGGCCTGCTTTACAAAGAGCTGAAACGCGGCGCCTCGGCCCAGTTGCGCCGCGAGCTGCCCGGCCACACCCTGAACGCCAGCGCGCTGGCCCACGAGGCCTGGTTCCGGCTGGCCAGCCAGGACCGCACCCGCTGGGAAAGCCGCAGCCACTTTCTGGGGGTGGCCTCGGTGATGATGCGGCGCATCCTGATCAACCACGCCGCCGCGCGGCAGACCGACAAGCGCCAGGCCCAGCGCGTCTCGCTGACCCTGCCCGAGGCTGAGCTGGTCAGCGACAGCCCGACGGCCGATGTGCTGGCGGTGCACGAGGCCTTGCTGGCCTTCGAGGCAGTGGACCCGCGCGCCGCCAAGGTGGTCGAGCTCAAGTTCTTCGGCGGCCTGGAGAACGAAGAGATCGCCAGCGTGCTGGAGATTTCGCTGGCCACCGTCAAGCGCGACTGGGCACTGGCCCGTGCCTGGCTGCACCGGGAGTTGGGGACATGAGGGCCAGCCTTGCCAGCCCCTTGGCCGACCACCCGCTGGCACCGGCATTTGAGGCCTGCGCCGCGACCGACTTTGCCGCCGAGCCGCTCTACGCCATGCTCTGCCGGCTGATCGCCCGCTCGCCCAGCCTGCTGGCCCTGCTGGACGCCGCCCCCGCCACCCAGCAGCGCGCCAACCTGATCCTGGCCGCCCTGCACCACGAGGTGCTGCGCCTGGCCGAAGACGACAGCGACCTGCAGACCTCAAGCCCGGCCAATGCGCTGGCCACTCCGGCGCTGGGCGACTGGTTTGCCAGCACCGGCGGACGGCGCAGCCCCGACGACGCGGCACTGCCCGCCGCCTTGGCCACCTTCAGCCAACAGCATGCGCCAGCTTTGGCGCAGCTCATCGCCCAGCGCCGCACCCAGACCAATGAAGTCGGCCGCTGCGCCGTGCTGCGGCCGGCGCTCGACGCCATTGCCCGCCGCCACGGCCCGGCACTGGCCTTGTTCGACTTTGGCTGCAGCGCCGGACTCAATCTGGGGCTGGCGGACTACCGCATCGACTACCTCAGCCAGGACGCCAGCCATCCGCCCGACTGGTCCACCGGCGCCATGGCACCGGAGACCGCCGTGCTGACCTGCCAGGTCTTCGGCCCCGCGCCGGCTGGCTTGCAGGCACCGGCTGCCTGGCAGCTGACGGCCCGCACCGGCGTCGATCAGGTGCTGCTCGACATCGCCGACCCCGCCGCCCTGCGCTGGCTGCAGGCCTGCCTCTGGCCCAGCGACGGCGCCCGCTGCGAGCGCCTGAGCCGCGCTGCCCGCAGCCTGCAGCACGACCTGCCCGAGCGCATTGAAGCCGCAGACGGGCTGGATGTGCTGCAAGCCTGGCTGCCCGCCGCCCAAGGTCAGCCGGTGCTGTTCAACAGCTGGGTGCTGGCCTACTTTGACGATGCCGCGCTGCACGCCCACCGAGAACGCGTGCTGCAACGGGTACGCTCAAACGGCCTGGTCTGGCTCAGCGCCGAAGACGCCCGCTGCACCCGCGCCACGGCGCCGGGCCTGGGCGGGCAACTGCATGCCTCGTCCCAGGCCACCGCCGCGGGATTGGCGTACGGCCAGGCGCCCACCTTCTGGGTGCTGACCGAGGCCGATCCCAGCCAGCCCGAAGGCGTGCGCCAAACGCTGCTGGCCCGCTCGCATCCGCATGGCGCCTGGCTGGAGTGGCTAGCCTGAGCCAGGCCTGGGTGGCTGGCGGGATAATCGCAAGCTGCATCCACAGCCCCACCCCAGGAAATCCATGTTCTCGCACATCGAACCCTATGCCGGCGATCCGATCCTGACCCTGAACGAGGACTTCCAGAAGGATCCACGCAGCGACAAGATCAACCTGTCCATCGGCATCTATTTCGACGATGCGGGCCGCATTCCGGTG
>CALRVU010000249.1:0-5624 GCA_943371685.1 Bordetella parapertussis
ATCAACTCGGAAATCGAGTCCCGCCTCAAGAAGCTGGCGCGCACCGTCAAGGCTGACGGCTTCCGTCCCGGCAAGGTGCCGATGTCGGTGGTGGCCCAGCGTCATGGCTATGCCGTGCAATATGAGGTCATGAACGACAAGCTGGGTCAGGCCTTTGCAATGGCCGCCAATGAGGCCCAATTGCGCGTCGCCGGTACGCCCAACATCACTCAGAAGGACGAAGCGCCTGAGGGCCTGATCGCCTTCGACGCCACCTTCGAGGTCTATCCCGAGGTCAAGCTGGGCGATCTGAGCACCGCCGAAGTCGAGCGCGTTTCTGCCGAAGTGGATGACGCCGCCATCGACAAGACGGTCGAGATCCTGCGCAAGCAGCGTCGGACCTTTGCACAGCGTCCGGCCGCCGAAGGCGCCGAGGCTGGCGACCGGGTCAGCATCGACTTTGAAGGCAAGATCGACGGCGAGCCGTTTGCTGGCGGCAAGGCTGAGGCCTTCCAGTTCATGGTCGGCGAAGGCCAGATGCTGGAGCAATTTGATGCTGCGGTTCGCGGCATGAAGGTGGGTGAGTCCAAGACGTTCCCCTTGCAGTTCCCGGCCGACTACCACGGCGCCGATGTGGCGGGCAAGGAAGCTGATTTCCTCGTCACCATGAAGAAGATCGAGTGCCAGAATCTGCCGGAGGTGGATGCCGATTTCGCCAAGGCCCTCGGCATCCCCGACGGCACGGTCGAAGGCCTGCGCGCTGACGTCAAGAAGAACCTTGAGCGTGAAGTCAAGTTCCGCGTGCTCGCCCGCAACAAGGCCGCCGTGATGGACGCCCTGGTCAAGGTTGCCGAGCTGGACCTGCCCAAGGCACTGGTTGCCAGCGAAGTCGAGCGTCTGACCCAGAACGCTCGTGCAGACCTGAAGCAGCGCGGCATCAAGGATGCCGACACCGCGCCGATCCCTGCCGAGATCTTCACGCCTCAAGCCGAGAAGCGCGTGCGCCTGGGCCTGGTGGTCGGCGAGCTGGTTCGCAGCAACAATCTGCAAGCCCAGCCTGCTCAACTGCAAGCGCACATCGAAGAAATGTCGCAGAGCTACGAGAAGCCGGCCGAGGTGGTGCGTTGGTACCTGTCTGACCGTCAGCGCATGGCAGAAGTCGAAGGCGTGGTCATCGAGAACAATGTGACCGCATTCGTTCTGGCTCAGGCCAAGGTGTCTGACAAGGCTCTGCCTTTCGATGAACTGATGACCGCCTGAACGCGGACCTCAAGCGCAAGCCACCCCGGCGGTGGCTGGCTTCTTGAGTGTTGATCGGAGCCCGACCACCATGGCCGGGCTTTTTTTTGCGCGATCAAGGCCTTTGTGGCGGCGACATAATGGGCTCACAACACAACATCCGATCGATAGAAGGAAATCCATGAGCGCACTGGACATTCAAGCACTTGGCATGGTGCCGATGGTGATCGAGCAGTCGGGCCGCGGCGAGCGGGCCTACGACATCTATTCGCGACTGCTGCGTGAGCGCATCATTTTTCTGGTCGGCCCGGTGAACGATCACAGCGCCAACCTGGTGGTGGCGCAGTTGCTGTTCCTTGAGAGCGAGAACCCCGACAAGGACATCTCGTTCTACATCAACTCGCCCGGCGGCAGTGTCAGCGCCGGCATGTCGATCTTCGACACGATGCAGTTCATCAAGCCCGATGTGTCGACCATGTGCATGGGCATGGCTGCCAGCATGGGCGCCTTCCTGCTGGCTGCTGGTGCCAAGGGCAAGCGCTTCTCGCTGCCCAACAGCAAGATCATGATCCACCAGCCGCTGGGTGGTACCCAGGGCCAGGCGACGGACATCGAGATCCATGCCCGCGAGATCCTCAAGACGCGTGAGCAGCTCAACCGCATCCTGGCCGAACGCAGCGGCCAGCCGCTGGAAAAGATTCAGGCCGACACCGAGCGCGACTACTACATGAGCGCCGAAGAAGCGAAGAACTACGGCCTGATCGACCAGGTCCTGGACAAGCGCGCATGAGCGCTGGGCGGCTCTAGGGCCGCCCCGGTCGGTGGAATCCGGTTCTTTTCCGGTTCAGGGTTCCCCGTCGAGTTGCTCTATCATTCCCCAACGCTCCCCACTGCAAAGCTCAGGCTCCACATTCCATGCCCGACAAGAAAGGCGCCTCCGGCGAAAAAGTCCTCTACTGCTCTTTCTGTGGAAAGAGTCAGCACGAGGTCAAGAAGCTCATTGCCGGCCCGTCTGTATTCATCTGCGACGAGTGCATTGAACTTTGCAACGACATCATCCGCGACGAGGTGCCGGCTGACGGCGCCGTCGCCAAGGCTCCGAAGTCTGATCTGCCGGTGCCGGCCGAGATCAAAGGCAGCCTGGACCAGTACGTGATCGGCCAGGATGCCGCCAAGCGCATCTTGGCAGTGGCGGTCTACAACCACTACAAGCGGCTCAAGCACATCGGTGCATCCAAGGACGAGGTGGAGCTCTCCAAGAGCAACATCCTGCTGATCGGGCCGACTGGCTCAGGCAAGACCTTGCTGGCGCAGACCTTGGCCCGCTTGCTCAATGTGCCTTTCGTGATTGCCGATGCGACCACCCTGACCGAAGCCGGTTATGTGGGTGAAGACGTCGAGAACATCATCCAGAAGCTGCTGCAGAACTGCAACTACGATGTGGAGCGCGCCCAGCGCGGCATCGTCTACATCGACGAGATCGACAAGATCAGTCGCAAGGCCGACAACCCGTCCATCACCCGTGACGTGTCTGGCGAGGGCGTGCAACAGGCCTTGCTGAAGCTGGTCGAGGGCACGATGGCCTCGGTGCCACCGCAAGGCGGCCGCAAGCATCCCAACCAGGACTTTCTGCAGATCGACACGACCAACATCCTGTTCATCTGCGGCGGGGCTTTTGATGGTCTGGAGAAGGTCATCCAGCGACGCACCGAAAAGTCCGGTATCGGTTTTGGCGCCACCGTTCACAGCAAGACCGAGAAGAAGGTCTCCGAAGTATTCCGCGATGCGGAGCCTGAGGACCTGGTCCGGTTCGGTCTGATCCCCGAGCTGGTGGGCCGCTTGCCGGTCGTGGCCACGCTGGGCGAGTTGACCGAAGAAGCACTGATGCAGATTCTGGTCGAGCCCAAGAACGCCTTGCTCAAGCAGTATCAGAAGCTTTTCGCCATGGATGGCGTCGAGCTCGAGATCAGGCCTTCCGCGCTTTCTGCCATCGCTCGCAAGGCGCTGGCGCGCAAGACAGGCGCGCGTGGCCTGCGTTCGATCATGGAGCAGTCCTTGATTGACACCATGTTCGATCTGCCGACGCTGGAGGGCGTCGCCAAGGTGGTCGTCGACGAACACATCATCGAAGACGGCGGCAAACCTTTGCTCGTGTACCGCGAGCAGGCCAAGGCCAGCGCCTGATTCAAGCGCGAGCACATTGCCGGGACTTCCTGATGCGCCCGGCTCCTTGCAATCAACCCCTCAAGCCCCATGTGGGTTTGAGAAAGTGAGGCATTCCATGTCAGGACATCCCATCCTCCCCCCGGAACCGATCACGCTGCCGCTGCTTCCGCTGCGCGACGTGGTGGTGTTCCCCCACATGGTCATTCCGTTGTTCGTGGGCCGTCCCAAGTCGATCAAGGCTTTGGAGGCCGCCATGGAAGCGGGCCGGCAGATCATGCTGGTGGCCCAGAAGGCGGCTGGCAAAGACGAGCCCCGCGCCGAGGACATGTTCGAGATCGGCTGCATCTCGACCATTCTCCAGATGCTCAAGCTGCCCGACGGCACCGTCAAGGTGCTGGTCGAGGGGGTGCAGCGGGCCAACACCCGCGTGGTTTCGGATGCCGGCGAGCATTTCACCGCCGAGGTCGTCCCGGTCGATCCGGCTGGTGAAGGCTCCTCGGAAGTTGAAGCGCTGCGCCGCGCCGTGACCCAGCAGTTCGACCAGTACGTCAAGCTCAACAAGAAGATCCCGCCCGAGATCCTCACCTCGATCGCCGGCATTGATGATCCGGGTCGTCTGGCTGACACCATTGCAGCGCATCTGCCGCTCAAGCTGGAAGCCAAGCAGTCCGTCCTGGATCTGTTCGAAGTGTCGAAGCGGCTTGAGAAGCTGCTGGAACTGCTGGAACACGAAGTCGACATCCTGCAGGTGGAAAAGCGCATCCGCGGCCGCGTCAAGCGCCAGATGGAGAAGAGTCAGCGCGAGTACTACCTGAACGAGCAGGTCAAGGCCATCCAGAAGGAACTCGGTGACGGTGAAGAGGGCGCTGACCTCGAAGAGTTGGAAAAGAAGATCACCGCCGCTCGCATGCCCAAGGAGGCACGCAAGAAGGCAGATGCCGAGCTGAAGAAGCTCAAGCTGATGTCGCCGATGTCGGCAGAGGCGACGGTAGTGCGCAACTACCTGGACACGCTGATCAATCTGCCGTGGGCCAAGAAGACCAAGATCAAGCATGACCTGGGCAATGCCGAGGAAGTGCTGAACGAAGACCACTACGGCCTCGACAAGGTCAAGGACCGGATCCTTGAGTATCTTGCCGTGCAACAGCGCGTCGACAAGGTCAAGGCGCCGATCCTCTGCCTGGTCGGCCCACCGGGCGTGGGCAAGACCTCGCTGGGACAGAGCGTGGCGCGGGCCACCGGCCGCAAGTTCGTGCGCATGGCCCTGGGCGGTGTGCGTGATGAAGCCGAGATCCGCGGGCACCGCCGCACCTACATCGGCTCCATGCCGGGCAAGGTGCTGCAAAGCCTGTCCAAGGTCGGCACGCGCAATCCCTTGTTCCTGCTCGACGAGATCGACAAGCTGGGCATGGACTTCCGCGGTGATCCTTCATCGGCCCTGCTGGAAGTGCTGGACCCCGAGCAGAACCACACCTTCGGCGACCATTACATCGAGGTTGATTTCGACCTGTCGGATGTGATGTTCGTGGCGACGTCCAACTCGATGAACATCCCGCCGGCCTTGCTGGACCGGATGGAAGTGATCCGCTTGGCTGGCTACACCGAGGACGAGAAGCTGCACATCGCGCAGAAGTACCTTTGCCCCAAACAGGCCAAGAACAATGGCGTGAAAGATGAGGAGATGGAGATCTCCGAGTCCGCCCTGCGCGGGATCATCCGCTATTACACCCGGGAAGCCGGTGTTCGCTCGCTCGAGCGCGAGGTTTCCAAGATCTGCCGCAAGGTGGTCAAGGGCTTGCTGCTCAAGACCTACACCGGCAAGGTGGTGGTCACCGATGAGAACCTGAATGACTTCCTTGGTGTGCGCAAGTACGACTTCGGTCGTGCCGAGAAGACCAACCAGGTCGGCCAGGTGGTCGGTCTGGCTTGGACCGAGGTGGGCGGCGATCTGCTGACCATCGAGGCCACGTCCATGCCGGGCAAGGGCAACATCATCCGCACCGGCTCGCTGGGCGATGTGATGAAGGAGTCGGTGGAGGCTGCTCGCACGGTGGTGCGCAGTCGCGCGCGCCGTCTGGGCATCAAGGACGAATTGTTCGAGAAGCGTGACGTGCACATCCACGTGCCGGACGGTGCGACGCCCAAGGACGGTCCGAGTGCGGGCGCAGCCATGACCACGGCCTTTGTGTCAGCCTTGACGGGCATTCCGGTCAAGGCGCACGTGGCGATGACGGGTGAGA
>CALRVU010000250.1:0-5612 GCA_943371685.1 Bordetella parapertussis
AGCGCTCGCCGTTGTTCACATTCCAGATGTGCACCTGCTCATTGGGCCGGATGTTGCTGGCGGCCAGCAGATCGGCATCAATGCCACAGGAACCTTCGTAGTGCAGCTCGCAATGGGTGACCGTGGCGCGGTGGATCTTGGACTTCAAAAGCGTGCGAAACATCCCGACCAGTCCTCGCCTCAGTCGCCCATCACATGGCGTGAGCGCAGGCCCAGGCGGCTCAGCAACTCGCGGTCGCGGTCGACCTCGGGGTTGCCGGTGGTCAGCAGCTTGTCGCCATAGAAGATCGAGTTGGCACCGGCCAGGAAGCACAGCGCCTGGATGGCCTCGCCCATCTGCTGGCGGCCAGCCGACAGGCGCACGCGGGCCTTGGGCATGGTGATGCGGGCCACGGCGATGGTGCGCACGAACTCGAAGGGATCGAGCTTGTCGGTACCGGCCAGCGGCGTGCCTTCGACCTGCACCAGTTCATTGATCGGCACCGACTCGGGATAGGGCTCGAGGTTGGCAATCTGGGCCACCAGACCGGCGCGCTCGGCCCGGCTCTCGCCCATGCCGACGATGCCGCCGCAGCAGACCGACATGCCGGCCTTGCGGACGTTGTCCAGGGTGTCGAGGCGGTCTTGATAGTCGCGGGTCGAGATGATGCGGCCGTAGGCCTCGGGCGCGGTGTCGAGGTTGTGGTTGTAGTAGTCCAGGCCGGCGTCCTTCAACTCCAGCGCCTGGGACTCGCTCAGCATGCCCAGGGTGCAGCAGGCCTCCAGGCCCAGCGACTTGACCTCGCGGACCAGCTCGGCAACCTTCTCCACATCGCGGTCCTTGGGCGCGCGCCAGGCGGCGCCCATGCAGAAGCGCGTGGCACCCGCCTGCTTGGCGGCCACGGCGGCCTCGCGCACGGCGGCCACTTCCATCATCTTGGTGGCATCGACCCCGGTGTCGTAATGCACCGACTGCGGGCAGTAGCCGCAATCCTCAGGGCAGCCGCCGGTCTTGATCGACAGCAGCGTGGCCAGTTCGACCTCGCTCGGGTCGAAATGCTCGCGGTGCGCCAGCTGGGCCCGGTGCATCAACTCCGGGAAGGGCAAGTCGAACAGGGCCTCGATGTCCTTGACGGCCCAGCGCTGCACCACCTGCGGCTCGGCCGCACGGGGGCGATGGATCTGGATGGTCTGCGCCACGGCGCTGCCCTCGGGGGCGGTGCTGACGCTGCAGGAAGTGTCTGGGGACATGGCGGGTACTCCGGTCGAAAAAGGGCTGAAGACAGCGCGGTTGGCGCGGTGCTCAGAGTTCGAGATTGTCAATCAGTCGGGTCTGGCCGATCCGGGCGGCGCCCAGCGCCACCAGCGGCTCACCGGCCAGGCGCTCGGCATCGGTCGGCGGCAGCAGGTCGTTGCGGCGGCGCAGGGTCAGGTAATCGGGCATCCAGCCGCGCTCGCGCAGGCCGTCGGCGGCGGCTTGCTCCAGCGCGGCCAGGCTGGATCCGGGCACGCGTGCACCCTGGGCCAGTTGTGCCAGGGCCTGGGACAGGGCCACGGCCTCTTGCCGCTCGGTCTGGCCCAGATAGCCGTTGCGCGAGGACAGCGCCAGGCCGTCGCCGGCCCGAACCGTGGGCGCGCCCAGCACCTGGATCGGCATCGCGAACTGCTCGGCCATGGCGCTCAGCACCTTGAGCTGCTGGTAGTCCTTCTGGCCAAAGATGGCGACCGCGGGCTGCACGCACTGGAAAAGCTTCATCACCACGGTGCAGACGCCCGTGAAGAAGCCCGGGCGGAATTCGCCCTCCAGCAGATCGGCCAGCGCCGCCGGGGGCTGCACCTTGTAGACCTGGGGCACGGGATAGAGCTCGGCCTCGTCGGGGGCAAACACGATGTCGCAGCCGGCGACCTCCAGCATCTCGGCGTCGCGGGCCAGGGTGCGGGGATAGCGGTCAAAGTCCTCGTGCGGCAGGAACTGCAGGCGGTTGACGAAGATGCTGACCACCACCGGGCCGCCATGGCGCCGGGCCTCACGCACCAGGGACAGATGGCCCTCATGCAGATTGCCCATGGTGGGCACGAACACGGTGTGGGCCTCGCCCTTGAGCGCGGCACGCAGCTCGCTCAAGCTGTGAATGATGCGCATCGGCGCCCTCCAGAAATTATCATCGAAACCGCCGCCCGGTGCTCAATAGCCGTGCACGGCTTCGTCGGGAAAGCGCAGCGCCTTCACATCGGCGACATAGCGCTGCACCGCCTGCGCCACCGACAAGCCCGACGCACCAGCATCGCTGCCCGGCTCGCGGGTGAAGTCGCGCACGAATCGTGGCCGCTTGCCCGAGGTCAGGCCCAGCATGTCGTGCAGCACCAGCACCTGGCCGGTGGTGCCGGCACCGGCACCGATGCCGATGGTCATCATCTGCGGATGGGCTTCGGTGATTTGCCGGGCCAGGGCCGAAGGCACCAGCTCCAGCACCAGCATGGCGGCACCGGCCTCGGCCAGCGCAGCCGCATCGGCGCGCAAGATGGCCGCTGCCGCGTCGTCCCGGCCCTGGATGCGGAAACCGCCCAAGGCGTGGACGCGCTGAGGCGTCAATCCCAGGTGGGCGCAAACCGGAATGCCGCGTTCGGTCAGGAAACGCACGGTCTCGACCGTCACGCCGCCGCCTTCGAGCTTGACCATCTGCGCGCCGGCGCGCATCAGCGCGACGGCCGAGTCCAGGGCATGGGCCGGGCTGGACTCGTAGCTGCCAAACGGCATGTCGGCCACCAGCCAGGCGCTGCGCCGGGCACGGGCCACGCAGGCGGTGTGGTAGGCCATGTGCTCCAGCGTCACCGGCAAGGTGCTGGTCTGACCCTGGATCACATTGCCCAGCGAATCGCCGACCAGCAGGATCTCCACGCCGGCGTCTTCGAGCACCCGGGTGAAGGTCGCGTCGTAGCAGGTCAGCATGGTCAGCTTTTCGCCCCGGGCAGCCGCTTCGCGCAGCCGGGGCAGGCTGACCGAGGGACGTGCCGCGGGGGTCGAGGTGTCGAGAGAATGAACACTCATGGCGAATCAGGCTGGAAGTGACAGAGGCCGGGCTGCTGCAACGCAGCAAGGCAGCGCATTCTGCCTGTTCGGACAAACCGGGTGGTCAAAGGGGCGTCAGCGGCCCGCCAGGCGATCAATCAGAACTCGACGACTTGCAGGCGCAAGCCCCGCCGCTGCAGACGCTCGACCCAGCGCGCCGCAGTGGCCTCGTCCTGCACCGGCCAGACGGCCAGCACCGGGCCGCTGGGGGTCTGCATCACCTCGACCTTCAAGTTCGGGTCCTCGGTCTGGGCCCAGGCCATGAGGGTCTTCCGGTCAGCCTCCAGGATGACCGCGCGCAGATAGTGGGACGAGACCAAGGCCCAGACCGGACCCATGGGCGCAGCCGGCTCGCTGGCGGCGGCTTCGACATCGGCTGCCGAGGCAGCGGCTTCTGCAGCTGAGGCTGCCTCCGACGCTGCCGCGGCCGCACTGGCTGCGGATGCCGCCTCGGCCGCAGCCAAGGCGGCGCTGGCGGCAGCGGCTTGCGCAGCGGCCGACGCAGCCTGTGCGGCAGAGGCCGCAGCCGCCGCCTCGGCCACTTGCGCGGCATGAGCGGCTTGTT
The DNA here is from genome assembly GCA_943371685.1 of Bordetella parapertussis. Classification (GTDB taxonomy): domain Bacteria; phylum Pseudomonadota; class Gammaproteobacteria; order Burkholderiales; family Burkholderiaceae_C; genus Ideonella; species Ideonella parapertussis_A. The sequence goes on from CALRVU010000250.1 coordinate 3,615, forward strand.
GCTGCCGCGCCTGCCACAGCCGGGGCAGACCCCAGGCCGCCAGCGCCAGCAAGGTGCCGAGCACCACCAGCGCCACGCCCAGGCGCTTGCGGCTCCATTGGCGTCGGCCGAGCACTGGCGTGCGGCTGCGCCGCCACCAGCCACTGGACGAGCGGCCGATCAGGATGCGCACCGGCCCACCACCGGGTGCCTGGATGGCCACCGATATCAGGTAGCGCAGGTCGGCACCCTCAGGGGCCGCCGGGGCGGGCACGACCTGGCCCGGCGCCATCAACATGCGCACGGGCCAATCAGCCTCGCCGGGCGGCTCGACAAAGCCGGCGCGCCGGGCCAATCCCACGATCTGCCGGTGTGACAGACCCGGAATCAGCTGGTCCTCTCGAAACATCGGCGGGCCAGCCGGTGCCGCCACGTCGGATCTGCCACCCAAGCGCTTGACCAGCGCCGACCAGAGCGGCCGCACGCGCAGCGCCAAGGGCGCCAACCAGGAGGACACGCGGGCTCCCAGCGATCCACGGGCCGCTGGTGTGGCCTGAAACGGCAGGCAAACCAGCCCGGCGCCATTCACCTCGGCCGCCTGGATGCGACGCGCCAGAGGGTGGCGGTTGTGCCAGGCCTGCACCAGCACGCCCAGCAATTCCGGCGCGATCGGCGCTGCGGGCTCAGACGACGGAGCGGCTGGCCCATCCGCCTGGATCATCCCCTCGGCCGCACCCACCGGGGCATGCCCAGCGGCGGGATCGGCGGCAGGCTCAGCCGACTCGGGGGGATGCTCCGGCGTGGACAAATCCGGGCCTCAGGGTGCGCTCAGCGCAGCGATCCGACCTGACGCAGGGTGCGCACCGCGCCCTCGCCGATCGAGGCGCCAAAGCGCTTGGCCAGGCGCTCGGCCACGTTGTCTTGGGCGGTGTAGTCGATCACCTCCTCGGCCTTGATGACCTCGCGGGCCACATAGTCGAGGTTGCCGAAATGATCAGCCAACCCTTGATTGACCGCTTCCTCGCCGTTCCAGAACAGGCCGGAGAAGGTCTCGGGCGTTTCCTTCAGGCGCGCACCCCGGCCGTCCTTGACGACCTGGATGAATTGGCGATGGATCTGATCGATCATGGCTTTCGCATAGGCGGTTTGCTGCTCATTGGCGGGCGAGAACGGATCCAGCATGCCCTTGTTGGCACCGGCGGTCAGCAGGCGCCGCTCAACGCCCAGCTTCTCCATCAGACCGGTGAAGCCGAAGCCGTCCATCAGCACACCGATCGAGCCGACGATGCTGGCCTTGTCCACATAGATCTCATCGGCAGCCACGGCGATGTAATAAGCCCCGGAGGCGCACATTTCCTCGACAACGGCGTAAACCTTCTTGTTGTGCAGCTTTTTCAGGCGCCGGATCTCGTCGTTGATGATGCCGGCCTGCACCGGACTGCCGCCGGGCGAGTTGATGCGCAGCACCACCGCCTTGGCGCCTTCATCCTCGAACGCCGACTTCAGCGATGCACCCAGCGCCTCGGCGCTGGCCTCGCTGCCCACCGCGATCTCGCCACGGACTTCGACCAGGGCCGTGTGCGGACCGGACGGCGCGGCGGCATGGCCTCCGTGCTGATTGAACAGCGCCCAGGCCACGGCGAGCACGAGGCCGAACCAGCCCAGCCGCAGCACCAGCTTCCAGCGGCGCTCACTGCGGCGCTCGCGCAACAACTCGCCGCTGACCTGGCCCAGCAGGGTCTCCAGCCCCAGCAGGCGGTCATCGGCCAGGCCCGAAGCAGCGCGGGGGGCTGCCGGCTGCGGCGCGGCAGTCGCGGGTGCGGGTGCGGGACTGGCCGCGGGCGCCGGAGCCTGGGGCGCCGGATCGTTGAAGTCAGGATCAGAGGGTGTCATGGGCGTCGGAGGAAGGAAGTGCGGAAGTGGATTCGGATTCAGGGGCCAACGAGGCCAGCGGCGGGGCCGGTCGGATGTCCCAGGTGGGGTGCCAGTGCACGAGGCCGTCCGCCTCGCTCAGGCGCA
>CALRVU010000251.1:0-5593 GCA_943371685.1 Bordetella parapertussis
TGCAGGCTGTCGCGCGCGCGGAACAGAAACAGCACCTCGACGACGCCGGCGCTGGCATTGATCAGCACCACCAGCCAGGCCAGCTGCCACAGCGGACGGTTGGCGCGCAGCACCTGCACGCCCTCCCACCAGTCTTGCCAGAAGCCTGCGGACACGAAAGGTCGCGCCGGCAGGTCCAGGCCCTGCAGCAGGACGGCGGCCAGCAGCAGCGCGGTCATCGGCACCCACAGCCCGAGCGACAGGCTGTGCGCCACCAGCAAGCCGGCCAGCGCAGGGCCGACGACCTGGGCCACTTGCGAGACCACCGTCAGCTGGCCGGTGGCCGGCAGCAGCAACTCGGCAGGCAGCATCTCCTTGACCAGGCCCATGCGGCAGATCGCGTAGACATAGTTCAGCGTCATCAGCAGGAAGGCGCAGACGAAGAACAGCGGCAACACCGCAGCGCCCTGCGGCAGCAAGCCGAGCTGAAGCGCCATCAGCGCGACCATGCCCGTCATCGCGCGGCGCGCCCAGCGGCCCCGGTCCACCCGGTCGACCCAGACGCCGATGAACATGGCCAACAGCAGATTGGGCAGCAGTTCGACGGCGCGCAGGCTGCTCATCACGGCGGCTGAACGGGTGAGCTCGTAGAAGATCAGCGGCAGCGCCAGCTGATAGACCTGGGTGCCCAGCGCGAAGCTGATCGAGGACAGGTAGAGCCGTCGGAAGCCCGGATGCCGGGCCAGCGTGGGAAGGGGCATGAAGAGGCGGAGCGGTGCAGCAGGGCCCCCAGTTTGGCCACAAGGCGGAAAGATAAGAAGGGCAGAATCTGCCCATGTCTTCCGCTTTTTCGACGGTGCAGTTGGTCGAGCAGTTCGCGCGGCTTGCGCAGGGCCAGCCGACCGAGGCGCGCCAGCCATTGGCGGTCATCGCCGAAAGGCTGTGCTGTGGCGAGCGCAATGCGCGCTTGCTGCTCGGTCGCATGCAGACGCTGGGCTGGCTGCGCTGGACCCCCGGGCGCGGACGCGGCCAGCTGTCGCGGCTGACGCTGTTGCAGGACCCCGGGGCCTTGCGCGCGCAACAACTGCACGGCCTGCTGGCCGAGGGGCGGATCGAGGCGGCCTTTGCGGGCCTGCCGGCTGATGCACGACAGCGTGTCCAGGCCGCGCTGCCGGGCTTTCTGGGCGCCAGCCCCGGTGGCGGCTTGCGCATTCCCTTCTACCGGCCGCTGCACGCGCTGGACCCGATCCACGTGACGCGCCGCACCGAAGCCAATCTGGTCGGCCAGTTGTGCGACCGGCTGACCGTCTACGACCTTGACGCCGAAGCCATGCGCCCGGCACTGGCGCACCATTGGGAGGCCAGCGATGACGGCCGGCTCTGGCGCTTGTGGCTGCGTCCGGGCCTGCGGTTCCAGGACGGCCGCCCGCTGCGGGCCCAGGACGCCGCAGCGTCCTTGCTGCGCCTGCGCGACACGGCTGGGCCGCACCGCGGCCTCATGGCGCACCTGGGCAGCGCCACCGTCCAAGGGCTGCGGCTGGACCTGCAGCTCAACGCCGCCGATCACCTGATGCCGAACCGCCTGGCCCACCATGCCTGCGCCATCCTGCCCGCCGGCGACTGGCAGCGCGCTGATTTCGCGACGCTGCCCATCGGCGCGGGTGCCTTTCGCATCGTGCGCAACAACGAACACCGCGCCACCCTGGCCACCTTCGAAGGCTATTGGGGCGTGCGGCCCCTGCTGGACCAGATCGACCTCTGGGTCGTGCCGCCGGGAAGCCCGATGCCCGTGGTCGATGTGAAGCTGGGCGGCTTCACCACCCCCAGCAGTGAGCCCGGCCCCTGGCGAACGCTTCAGCAGGCCGAACAGGGTTGCGACTTCGTTCTGCTGAACCCCGCCCGCACCGCCTTTGCCGCGGCGGCCGCGCGCTGCGAGGTCGGACACTGGCTGCGCGGCCATGTGGCCCGGCACGGCCTGAGCGAGCGTCACCGGGTCGCGCGGGGTTGGTTGCCGGCTTGGAGCCACTTGCCGAAACCCCCGACCCAACTGCAGCGGCCGCCCCGGCTGCCGCGCCAGCTGCGGCTGGTGACCTACGAGCTGGATGACCACATCGCGCTGGCCCGCAGCGTGGCCCAGGCCTGCACGGCGGCGGGCTCGACGGTGCACCTGGAGGTGCTGAGCGCTCCCGAATTTGCCCAAGGCCGCTGGCACACCCAGGCGGACATTGCCGTCTCTGGCGAGGTGCTGGGCGACGATCTCGCCTTCGGTCAGTTCAGCGCCCTGGCGGGCGACTCCAGCCTGCACACCTGGCTGCCGGTGGCACTGCAGCAGGACCTGGCCCGCACCTGCCGCGACATCGCGGCCGACACCCAGCCCGAGCGACGCCGGCAGGCGATGGAGGTCGCCTTTGCGCGTGTGGTCAAAGCCGGTGCCTTGCTGCCGATGCGCCACGTGCTGCAGCGCGTTGACCATGCCCCCGAGCTTGGCGGCGTGTCCCTGGCACGGTGTGGCTGGATGGACCTGCGCAAACTGTGGCTGCCTGACCCCGGACGACCGTCGCGCGGCTGACCGTCAAGGTCAATAGAAGCCTTCCCGCCGCACGTAGCGTTCCGCCCGCTCGCGGTCGTACTTCTCCGCATCAAACTGCTCGCCCTGCACGGCACGGTGGACCTGGCCGGGGGTGGGCATGGAGGCGGGGTCGGTGTGGCGCGTCGGGTCCCACAGCTGCGAGCGCAGAAAGGCCTTGGAGCACTGGGTGTAGGCCTCGGCGATGTCGACCAGGATGCCCAGCCGGGGGGCTTTGCCTTCGACGGCGCAGGGGGCGAGCAGCTCGGCGTCCACCGTGAGGGTGGCCCGGCCATTGACGCGGAAGGTGTCGGTCAGACCCGGCACGATGAACAGCAGGCCCACATGCGGATTGGCCAGGATGTTGCGCAGCGAGTCGGCAATCCGGTTGCCGGGGCGGTCGGGGATCAGCAAAGTGCGCTCGTCCAGGATGCGGACAAAGCCGGCCGGGTCACCGCGCGGGCTCAGATCGCAATGGCCGCTGGCGTCGCTGGTGGCCAGGCACAGAAAGGGCGAGCGCTCGATGAACAGGCGCGTCATGGCGTTCAGCCGGTCGCTGATCTTGGCGCAGGTCTGGGCCGAAGGCTCCCCGATCAGCGCTCGCAGTTCAGCCTCGGACTGGATGATCTGGGTGGTCAGGGGATGGGTCAAGGACGGGCTCATGGATTCCCTTCGGGTGCGAGGCGGGACAGGCGCAAGTATCCGTGCCCCTGCCTTTCTTGATGCAGGTGGCAGGCTGCCGCTGCAGCTACGTCGGCGTCCGGGACTTCAAACAGCCGTTCTTGGCGGCCACTACCTCGGCCATGATCGACAGCGCGATCTCGGCCGGGGTCTTGCTGCCGATCCACAGGCCGGCCGGGCCGTGCAGGGCCTGCAGGGCCTCGTCGCTCAGGCCGAAGTGGGTGCGCAGGCGCTCGCGCCGGCTCTCGCTGTTGCGGCGCGAGCCGATGGCACCCACGTAGAAGGCCGGTGACTGCAGTGCGTCGATCAGCGCCAGATCGTCGAGCTTGGGGTCGTGCGTCAGGGCGACCACGGCGGTGCGGGCATCGGGCTGCAGGCGCTGGATCAGGTCGTCGGGCATCTCGCGCAGCAGCTGCACCCCGTCCAATGACAAGCTGGCGCTCTGCTCGGGTCGCGGATCGCAGACCAGCACCTCAAAGCCCAGGCCCAAGGCGATCTGGCACAAGAAGCGCGACAGGTCGCCGGCGCCGATCACGATCAGCCGGGCTTGCGGCCCCAGGTGCGTCACCAACTCGGTGTCGGTCAGCAGCGGCGCCAGGTCGCCCCGGCTGGGCAGCAGCTTCACTGCGCCGGTCTGCAGATTGAGACGCCGCTCGGTGCTGCGGCGCTGCTGGCAGGCCTGCAGCAGCTCGGCCAGCCGGCTGTGCGCGGCCAGCGGCTCCAGCACCAGCTCGATCGTGCCGCCGCAAGGCAGGCCAAAGCGGTGAGCCTCGTCGGCGGAGATGCCGTAGCGCTGCAGGGCCGGCACGGCGCTGGCGCAGGCGGCGGCAATGCCGCCCTCGCGGATGCGCTGGATCAGGTCGTCCTCGATGCAGCCACCCGACACCGAGCCCACCGTCTCGCCCCGCTCGTTGATGGTCATCAGCGAGCCTGGCGGCCGGGGCGACGAGCCCCAGCTGCGGGCCACCGTCACCAGCACGGCCGGCAGGCCCTGGGCTTGCCAAGCCACTGCCGTGCGCAGCACCTGGGTGTCGAGGTCTTCCATTGGAGCGATGACAGGCTGGGGCGGTGCGGCCGCAGCGTTGTGAAGGTGAGCGGCACTGTGCCACACCCTTGTCGGCAACTGAGAGTGCGGGTGCATTCGCCCGGATTGCGGATGCAGCGCCCCCAAGTGGGGGTTTGATCGGCAAGCCCGGCGCAGCTAGCATCCCGCGGATCCAGCGGATCCAACGCAAGGGGAGTGCAACATGGCAAAAGGATGGCTCGCAGGTTTGGAACAAGCCCTCAACGTGGGGGCAGCGCTGGTGCAGCAGGTTCAGCAACAAGCCCAGCAACAAGCACAGCAACTAGCGCTGGAACAGGCTCGGCAGCGTGCCGATGCGGCCGACTTCGGCCGCGATGTGGCCTTGATGTCGGGTTGGTACGAGACCCTGGACGCCGGCAGTCGGCCGCAGGCCTTGGCGGCGCACCTGGCCCAGTTGACGCCGTCGGGTCGCGCCCACTGGCTCGCCAGCTTGCGGCAGATGCATGCCAATGTGGTCCAGCGCATCCAGGAGCATGAGGCCCGGGCCAACCAGGCCTGGGGCGGCTCGTTTGAAGATCGCATGGCCTATGGCATGGCCCAGCTGCGCACCGGCCAGAGCGACCCCGCCCACCAGCGCCAGTTGGCCGAGTACCAGGGCCAGCAGGCCTATGTTGAGCAACTGCTGGCGGCTAGCGCTCCAGTCGAGCCAGCCGCGCCAGAGCCCACCCCGCCTGAGCCTCCGGCGCCGTTCCGGGCAGAAGCCGTCAAAGCCGCCATCCAAGAGATGACCCGCACCGGCTTCTACCCTGGCGGGCCCGAGCAGATGCGCAAGGACATCATGGCTTTGATCGAGTCCGGCGAGTCAGACGAGGTGATGGCCCTGCTCGAGCGTCTGGGTGCCAACGACGGTGGCAATCGGGTGCTCAACATCGGTGATCACTACCGCCCGGGCACGCAGCTTTACGAGCTGCGCTGGCCCGTGGCCTTTGCCCTGCCCATGCCGTTTGAGGCGCTGGACCGCCCCACCCAGTTCTCGGTCTTGTTTGGCGAGTGGACCCGGCGCGAGGCCGAGGCCGCCTGCACCCGCAACCAGGGCGACAACGCCAGTGCGCAGTTCATCTACGAGGAATGCCTGGCCCGGGCCCAGCAGATTGAGGTGCCCGAGCTGATCGCGCGCAGCCACGAGGGCCTGGCCAGCGTGGCCGCCAAGCTCAATCAGCGCGCGGCGGAGCGCCAGCATTTGCAGCGGGCCATGGCGGCCCGTGATGCGGCCACTTGATGAGCCTGTCGACCCGCCGCAGCCTGGCCATGATGGCCGCCGAGGACGGCGAGCTGCAACAGGC
>CALRVU010000252.1:0-5589 GCA_943371685.1 Bordetella parapertussis
CCGTCTCGATGCGCCATTGGATGGCAGCCGAGGTCGGCGGCGCCTTCGTTCGCCGTCTGGTGCTGCTGGGGGGCGAGTCGAGTGGCAAGACGACGCTGGCCCAGGCTCTGGCAGAACGGCTGGGCACGCGCTGGGTCTCTGAGTACGGCCGGGAACTGTGGGAGCAGCAGGGTGGGCTGAGCGAAGCAGACCTGCTCAGGGTCGCAAGGGAGCAGGTGCTTCGAGAAGACGCTGCAGCATGCGCAGTCGCTTCCTCACGCTCCGCTTGCAATTGGCTGGTCTGCGATACCTCACCGCTCACGACCCTGGGCTACAGCGGCTGGATGTTCGGGCGTTCCGATCCCGAGCTGGTGGCGCTGGCTGCACGCAGCTACGACGCCGCCGTCCTGTGCGCACCTGACTTCCCGTTCGTCCAAGACGGCACGCGACAAGATGCGAGATTCAGGGTCCAGCAGCACGCCTGGTACACCGAGCGCCTGAAACAAGGAACGACGCCTTGGCTCGCCGTCGGCGGCTCACTCAGTCAACGCACGACTGCAGTTTGTGAGTGGCTCGAACGAGGATAGACCCGCTCCTCGGGCGTTCGGCCAGCGGGGAGTTTGCTCAGCGTCGCCTTCAATCGTCAAATTCATGGTTCTGGTGCTTGCTGGATTCTGTTCGGCTCGGAGCCTGGAACGTGTGGATGACCTCGATCAGACCCTCAATCGCGTCGTTCAGCGCTTCGAGGTCTTCGGCTGGAACCCACCACTCGCTGTGACGTACAGCGCCAACGACATGCATCGGGTATCCGTTCATGAAGTCCCTGCGCACATGGAAGCGCGTGACAAAGCCGACACCACTGCTTGGGACGTTCCAGTCTCGAGCGATCTCGATCGCATATTGCTCATTGCTCACCGGATAGAAGATCGATTGGTCGGGCAGGCGTGGCGGCCAGCGGCGGTATCCGCTGCTCGCCACCAACGCCAATTCCTCGGGCCCCGTGGGCCGGTACAGGGTGATGGTCTCGCTCATGGTTCCACCTGGATGAACTCGGCGGGAACGCCATCGACCAACCAGACGCCGTTGGCGGAACAACGGAACTCATGGCCCAGTGCAGCCATCCGACGTGCGTCGATGCGCAGCAACACGGGCGCGCCATAGCGCTGCCCCACAGACACCGCAGTCTGCCGGTCCTGGGTCAGATGCACATGATGACGGGCGCGACGCTCCAGACCGGAGCGCAGGATCGCTGCACTGAACCGGGAGGCGGTGCCATGGAAAAGCACGTCGGGCGGGGCCACCGCCGGCAAGCCCAGGTCGACGTCAATGGAGTGCCCTTGATTGGCGCGCAGGGACCGACCGTCTTCACTGAAGGCGAAGCGTTTTTTGTCGCTGGTCGAGACGATTTCCTCCAGCACATCGCGCGAGATGGGCCGGCCGGCAGCCGCCGCTTTGCGGAGCAGTTCATCGACAGGCGTCCAGCCTGCCTCGTCCAGCTCCAGGCCCAGGCGCTGCGGCTCATGCCGCAGCACCAGGCTGAGAAATTTGCTGATCGACGTCAGCTCGGATTTCTTGTTCATGGTTCTTTCATTTCAATGGGGTCGTTGGTTGGCGAGCCTCGCTCGAACATCCATCAAGGCGAAGCCCAACAGATTGAGACCTGGCCAGCGTTCTGGATAGGAAGCGTCTTCATGGTTCGCGGCCAGGCCGATGCCCCAGATGCCATCGACCGGACTTGCCTCGACAAGGACCTGCTCGCCCGTCCCCAACAGGAACGCCCGGAGATCAGGGTTCTGCGAGAACTTGGCTTGATTCGCTGTCACCACGATGGAGAAGCGCACCTCGTTCCACACGGCTTCCTCAAAGCCGCTGACTTGTCGGCCCAGGGCCTTCGCCTCAGCCGCGGACCGCGCAGCCAGCACTCGCGCCCGGACTGATTCGTCGCCGAACGCGCGAGCCTTCTCCGCCATCATGAAATGCTCAGCGGTCGGGTAGTGAGTGCCGTCCACGCTGAACGAGGCCTCGTACCACTGGCTGAAGCAGGACTTCGAGACGGCACCTGGCTTGGAAGCGCGATGCCCCCAGAAGTACAGGAACCGGGGCTGCGCGCCGAGGTGGATCTCATCCACCAACTGCTGGACACTTCGCACGTCTGCAAACTTGCTCATCGATTGCTCCGATCATTTTCGGGACCTGGGATCACAGGACCAGGCATCCTTGAGTCTCCGACACGGACACCGCCACCAGCGTGGTGGCCGGCGCAAAGCAGAAGAACGACAGACCAGCGCCTTCGCGCGCCAGTTTGCCGCCCCGGAACTGCATCCAATGAGTGGTCGGTTGCGACTTGATGAACCGGATGCCGAACATGGAATCCTCCTGGGTTGCTTGTTAGTTGTTCAATGCATCTTGCATAAGGTGTACAGTACAACCCAACTTCAGAAACGTCAAGAGGTTTCATGCCATGGCGACCAAGACACCCCATTTGAAGAAGGCGCGTTCAACACTCGCACCCGGCTTGAAGGCACTCGACTTTCAGCGGCCGTACACGACGGTCGACGTGGTCATCTTCACCGTCTTGGACGATGGGTTGGAGGTACTGCTGGTACAGCGACCTTCTGACACGACAGAGCCCTGCCCCGGACAGTGGGCCTTGCCGGGTGGCTTCGTCAACGTCGACCTGGACGAAGATCTGCTGGCATGTGCCCGACGCAAGCTGCTGGAAAAGACCGCCGTGAACAGCCCTTATCTGGAGCAGCTTGGCAGCTGGGGCAGTGCGACCCGCGATCCGCGAGGCTGGTCGGCCACCCACGCCTATTTCGCATTGATTCCTGCACAAGACATGACATTGACCAAAGGGGCCAATGCAGCCGATGTCGCCTGGTTCAAGGTGGACGATCTGATGCTGAGACCCCGGCTGGCCTTCGACCACAGCGAAATCCTGCAGGCTGCGGTCGAGCGGCTGCGGAGCAAGGTGGAGTACACGTCCTTGCCGGCCTTCCTCCTGGCAGAGCCTTTCACGCTGCCGCAACTCCAGCGAACGTATGAAGTCGTCCTCGGCCGCGCCGTGGACAAGAGCGGCTTCCGGACCCGCATGATGGCGGCCGACTTCCTGGAGGAGGTCGGCTTCGTCGAGAGCGCCTCCAATCGCCCACCGATGGGCTATCGCTTGAAGGACCGCTCTGCGCCCGTCTTTTTCCCGCGCACCTTCAGCCCCCGCGGTGGCGATTGAGGCCAGCGATGTCTTTGGATCTTCTTGATCGCTATCGCGGCAGCTTGTTGGGGCTTGCCTGTGGCGATGCGGTTGGCACCACCGTCGAGTTTGAGCCTCGCGGCACCTTTCCACCCGTCCTCGACATGACTGGTCGCGGTCCCTTCGAGTTGCCCGTCGGAGCGTGGACCGATGACACGTCGATGGCCCTGTGTCTGGCAACCAGCCTGTTGCATTGCGATGGCTTCGATGCGCGGGATCAGATGAGTCGCTATACGAACTGGTGGCAATGGGGATACCTCAGCTCGACCGGTGAGTGCTTTGACATCGGCATGACCGTCTGCAGGGCCCTCCAAAGATTCATGGTGACCCAAGACCCCATGGCCGGAGACAAGCATCCGAACTCGGCCGGCAACGGCTCACTGATGCGGCTGGCACCCATCGCCTTGAGGTTCGCGCCCGACCTCCAGCAAGTCCGTCACTTTTCACGTCTCAGCTCAGCCACCACCCATGCAGCAGCCGAAGCGCTGGATTGCTGCGAACTGCTCGGCGAGTTGTTGAATCGCGCGCTGGCGGGCATGTCCAAACCCGAATTGCTGCAGGCGACCACCAGGTCCTATGCTTCGGAGAAGGTCAGCCAGCTTGCCCAGACCGAGTACCGCTCCAAGCCACTGGAACGGATCAAAGGCTCGGGCTATTGCGTCGAATCCCTTGAAGCGGCACTCTGGTGCTTCGACCACACCGAGACGTTCGAAAGTGCGGTACTGACAGCCGCCAACCTTGGCGACGATGCTGACACCACCGCTGCCATCGTCGGCCAGCTCGCGGGCGCCCACTACGGCGCATCCAGCATCCCTGTTCGCTGGCTTGAGCCGCTTTGCATGCGCTGGGAGATCGAGCGCCTTGCCCAAGGCCTGTTCGAACAGGCTCAGACCCGCCAGACCGACCATCCCTGAGGCGTTCAACCATGCTGAGAGTCCAAGCCATTCGCGCCAACATCGTCACGCTTGATGTGGACGTCATCGTCAACGCAGCCAACTCCTCGCTGTTGGGCGGCGGCGGCGTCGACGGCGCGATTCACCGAACGGCAGGACCCGACTTGCTGGCCGCCTGCCGAAAACTGCATCGATGCAAGACCGGGGAGGCGAAGATGACCGATGGCTTCCGTCTGAAGGCAAGGCACATCGTCCACACGGTAGGGCCCGTCTGGCAAGGCGGGAAGAAGGGAGAAGCAGAACTGCTGCGCGGGTGCTATGTCAACAGCCTCACCATGGCTCGCGATCACGGCCTTCGATCGATTGCGTTCCCCTGCATCAGCACCGGTGCCTATGGCTATCCCGTGGAGGCCGCAGCCCGAGTTGCGGTCGAAACGGTGCATGCGTGGGGACAGACGAACGAGCTTCCGGACGACATCACCTTCTGTTGCTTCACAGATCAAGATCTGGCGGTCTATGTCGCCATCATCGAGACCGTCGCCAAGGCCGGGAGGCCGAGCTGAGACCGGGTCGAGACGCTCCAGTGCAAGCCCGAGGTGGGCGGAAATCACTCAGCTGCAGATCGCCCGCAGGCCCCACCCGGCAGTGATGGCTACTCGCAACCATTCACCGGCCCATACCCCCTCAAGCCCTGCAGATCCAGCACCCGCAAGCCGCCGTACTCGATGCGGATCAGCCCCCCAGCCTGCAGCACCTTCAGCGCCGCATTGACGCGCTGACGAGACAGGCCGACGAGGTAGGCCAGCTCTTGCTGGGTGATGCGCAGCAGCTGGCCCACGCCGGGGTAGAGCACGGGGTGGAACAGGGCGGCGAGGTTGCGGGCCACGCGGGTGTCGGGGTCGTTCAGGCGGTCGGTCTCGCGGGCCGAGATGAACTGGCCCAGGCGCTCGTTGAGCTGGTTGAGGACGAAGCGGTTGAAGGCAATGCTGCGGCCGAGCAGGCCGTGGAAGCTGTCCACCGGCAGACCGGCCACGGCGCTCTGGCGCAGGGCCTCGATGTTGTAGCGGTAGGCCTCGCGCTTGAGCAGCGTGCCCTCGCCAAACCAGGCGCCGGGCGGCACGCCCGTGAAGGTGACGGCAGGGCCCTGGCTGGCGTCGTTGCTCATCTTCAGCAGGCCCTCCACCACGCCAAACCAGAAGGTGGCCGGGCGGCCGATGCGGCAGATCAGGTCGCCGGGCTCGGCCTGGGCAATGCGGATCTCGCGCCGGGCCATGGCCTGATCGGCTTCGTCGAGCAGGCTCAGCCAGGGGATGCCGGCCAGCTCGGCCTCGGTGGGGCTGCGGGCGCGGTCGCGCAGGCTGCTGGGGGCTGATGAGCTGGTGCTGACAGGGCGCATGGCACGCACGGTGCCACGGCGGCGGGGGAAAGTCCGCTTCGGGCAAGCCCTTAAATTGTCGTCGAACAGAC
>CALRVU010000253.1:0-5583 GCA_943371685.1 Bordetella parapertussis
CGCGCACACCCATGGTGACCGAGCCACTGTCCTTGATCTTCTTCAGGGTGTCGGTGGTCTGAGCCTGGGCAGCGGTGACAGCCGACAAGGCAGCCAGAACCAGCAGCGATTTCTTCATGCGAACTCCTTCAAACGGGAAACAAGGTACAGGTGTAACGTCTAACGCCGAGCTGCGATCTACGTGCTTGCACGTAGCCGGACCGGCCATGTCGTCACTTGAAAGCACAAACTGCGCCGACCTGCAGCGCATAGGCGGCGGACTGTATCGAGGCACTTGCCACGCCGCCAATGCCGATTGTCAGGGTGGTCATGCATTGTTTGCATGACCGACACGGGTATCTACCAAGTCTGCGCATCAGCGCCGGGTCTGCAGGAATCCCCACAACTCCTGGGCCGCCGCCTTGGTGTGGCGAGCCACTTCGGGGCGCTCGCGGTAGATGCGCACCTCCATGGTCAGCTCATATTCGGCCGGGCCGGCCGACACCAGGCGTTTGGCCCGAAGCTCCTTGCGCACCGAACTGGCCGGCAGGAAAGCCAAGCCATGGCCCTCCAGTGCCATCGCCTTCAGGCCCTCGGCCATGTCGGTTTCGTAGATCGGGTCGAGCACCGGCGGCGTGGGTGCATGCTTGATGATCTGTTCGACCAAGCGGGCCATGTAAGCACCCGAGGCATAGCTCAGGAAGGGCACGGGGGCGCCAGGCTTGCCCGGCAACATGCATTGGGCCCGGCCGTCAGCGCCCGCCTTGGCATAGGGGGCCAGCGTCTCATGGCCCAGGCTGAGCATCTCGTAGCGATCGGGGCTCAGCTGCAGGGGCTGCGTCGGATGGTGGTAGGCGATCAGGAGGTCGCATCCACCCTCGGTCATGCGCATCACCGCGTCATGCACATTGAGCGCGATCAGCCGGCTCTTCAAGCCCGGCAGCCGGTTGCGCATGTCCATCAACCAATGCGGAAAGAAGGTGAAGGCCAGGGTGTGCGGCACGGCGAACTCGACCATGTCCTGGCTGCCCACCTGATGGCCTCGCATCATGTTTCGGGTGGCTTGCAGATTGCCCAGCACCTCCAGCGCCTGCGCATGGAAGGTCTCGCCGGCCGCCGTGAGACGGGTGGGATAGGACGATCGATCGACCAGATCGATGCCCGCCCAGGCCTCCAGCGCCTGGATGCGGCGCGAGAAGGCCGGCTGTGTCACATGACGCAACTGGGCCGAGCGCGAGAAGCTGCGCGTCTCGGCCAGGCTGATGAAGTCTTCAAGCCACTTGGTGTCCATGGTCGCCAGCGTTGTCTGCGGCCTGATCCTGGGCCGAGTGTTGGAGTTGCCACATCCGAGCATAGCGCCCACCCAGGGCCAGCAAGGCTTCGTGGTTGCCGCGCTCGACCACCTGACCCGCGTCGAGCACCAGGATTTCATGGGCTTCGACCACGGTGGACAGTCGGTGGGCGATGACGAGCGTGGTCTTGCCGCGCGATGCGCTGCGCAACTCGGCCTGGATCGCCCGCTCGTTGGCCGAGTCAAGCGCCGAGGTGGCCTCGTCAAAGATCAGGATCGGCGGGTCCTTGAGCAGCGTGCGGGCGATGGCCACGCGCTGCTTCTCACCACCCGAGAGCTTGAGCCCGCGCTCGCCCACCACCGTGCCATAGCCCAGCGGCTGCGCGACGATGAAGTCATGGATGCGGGCGGCCTTGGCAGCGGCTTCGATCTCGGCCCGGCCGGTACCGGCACGGCCGTAGCCGATGTTGTATTCGATGGTGTCGTTGAACAGCACCGTGTCCTGCGGCACGATGCCGATGGCACGCCGCAGGCTGTCCTGGGTCACGTTGCGGATGTCCTGACCGTCGATGGTGATGCGGCCGCTTTGCACATCGTAGAAGCGGTAGATCAGCCGGGCCAGCGTGCTCTTGCCCGCGCCGCTGGCGCCGACCACGGCCACGGTCTGGCCGGCTGGCACCTCGAAGCTCAGCCCATGCAGGATGGGCCGCGCCGGATCGTAGGCAAAGCCCACGTCCTCGAAGCGCACCGTGGCGCCTTTCACTGCCAAGGCCGTGGCGCCGGGCGCATCCGCCACCTCACGCTCGCGGGCCAGCAACTTGAACATCTTGTCCAGGTCGGCGATGCTCTGTTTGACCTCGCGGTAGAGCACGCCGAGGAAGTTCATCGGAATGTAGAGCTGGATCAGCAGGGCATTGACCATCACCAGGTCGCCCAGCGTCAGCCGGCCCTCGACCACACCGCTGGTGGCCCGCCAGAGCATGGCCAGCAGCGAGGTGGCGATGATCAGCTGCTGCCCGGTGTTGAGCAGCGAGAGCGAGGTCTGCGACTTGATCTGCGCCTTGCGGTAGGCGTCCAGGCCCTGGTCATAGCGCTGCGCTTCCAGTTCCTCGTTGTTGAAATACTTGACCGTCTCGTAGTTGAGCAGCGCGTCCACCGCCCGGGTGTGGGCTTTGGAATCGAGCTCGTTCATCTCGCGCCGGAAGTGGGTACGCCATTCGGTCACCGAGATCGTGAAGACGATGTAGCAAGCCAGCGCGGCCAAGGTGATCCAGACGAAACCCAGGTCGAACTGGCTGCCCAGCAGCAGCATGGCCAGGCCCAGCTCGACCAGCGTGGGCAGGATGGTGTAGAGCGAATACGAGACCAGTGACTGCAAGGCGCGGGTGCCACGCTCGATGTCGCGGGTCATGCCGCCGGTCTGGCGCTCGAGGTGGAAGCGCAGGCTGAGCGCATGCAGATGGCGGAAGGTCTCCAGCGCGATCTGCCGCGAGGCGCCGTGCGTGGCCTTGGCAAACACCAGCTCACGCAACTCGGTGAACACCGACGTGGACAGGCGCAGGGCCGCGTAGGCCAGCAGCAAGGCCGCCGGCACCACCAGCACCACCCGGGCATCGCCCACCGGGATCGACAGGCTGTCCACCAGGCGCTTGAGCAGCAAAGGCACGCCGAGGTTGGCCACCTTGGCCGCCACCAGAAACGCCAGCGCGGCAGCCACCCGCCAGCGGTACTGCCACAGGTACGGCAGCAACCGGCTCAGCGTGGCCCAGTCAGAGCGGGGGGCGGCCTTTGCGCCGGCCTCGACAGGGGCAGGCGGCAAGGCAGCAGCGGCATGGCGCATCGTTGAACAATCAGGAAGAATGGATGAATCAGAAAAACAGAGGATGCCACCATGAGCCCAACCCCGTCAGCCAGCAGTGTGCCCGAGCTGATCAAGACCGCGCTGCCGACCGACCGTGAACTGGTCATGCGGGTCATGCCCATGCCGGCCGATGCCAACGGCAATGGCGACATCTTTGGCGGCTGGATCATGGCCCAGGTCGACCTGGCCGGCGCCGTCCTGCCCGCCCGCGTGGCCAAGGGCAGGGTCACCACCGTGGCCGTCAATGAGTTCGTGTTCAAGCAACCGGTGTCGGTGGGCGACCTGCTCAGCTTCTATGCCACCGTCACCCGCATCGGCAACACCTCGGTCACCGTCCATGTCGAGGTCTATGCCGAGCGCAACCCGGCCGACCTGCATGTGGTCAAGGTCACCCAGGCCAACCTCACCTACGTTGCCATCGATGCCCAGGGCAAGCCGCGCCAAGTGACGCCCAGCGGCCAGACTGCGGCCGGAGGCGCTTGATGTTCAAGAGCCTGCGCATGCCCGAGCGGGCCTTCGGCCTGCTGATGTGGCTGGTGTCCTTCGTGTTCGCCAGCTTCCTGATCGGCCTGGGTGGCAAGGTCATTGGCGACCTGCCACGCGTGGAGTCCACCCTGCAGCTCGATCAGTTCGCTGACGCCAATGCGCTGGCGGCCGAGCGCCTGCAACTCAAGGACCTGGCCGAGCGCACCCGCGAACTGAGCGAGCAGGATGATCAAGCGAGGCTGGCGGTCCGCGCGGCAGACAATGCCTACGAATCCGCACGCAGCGCACAGTCCAACTGGCTCAACAGCCGGACGGCCACCGCCGATCCGGCCAGCAATGCCGAGTTGCAGCAGCGCACCCGGGAGCTGGACGCCTTGAAGGCGGCCGAGCGGCAAGCACAGCTGCATTCAGAGCAGATCGCCCAGCAAAGGCTGGACATCGAGCAGGCCCATGCCGCCCATCAGCGGCGGCTGGACACCTTGCTGCGAGATGCCAACGGCGCCTTCCAGCAAGCCCTGTTCGCGCAAGAACTGCGCATCTTCGCCTTTCGCCTGGCCCTGACGCTGCCCTTGCTGCTGCTGGCTGCGTGGCTGGTGCTGCGCAAGCGCCAGAGCGACCATTGGCCGCTGATGCGCGGCTTCGTGCTGTTCGCGGCCTTCGCCTTCTTCTTTGAGCTGGTGCCCTACCTGCCCAGCTACGGCGGCTACATCCGCTACGCGGTGGGCATCGTGCTCACCGGCCTGGCCGGCCACGCGGCCATCAAGGCCATGCGCGCCTACCTGGCCCGGCGCGCCAGTGCCGCCCAGCAGTCAGAGGCCGAGCGCCGTCAGGCACTGACCCACGATGAGGCCCTGAAGAAGATGGCCGCCGGCCTGTGCCCCGGCTGCGAACGCGCCATCCTCAGCACCGGCGAGGTCAAGGCCGATTTCTGCGTGCACTGCGGACTCAAGCTGTTTGACCGCTGCGGCGGCTGCCAGACCCGCAAGAATGTGTTCTTCCGGTATTGCCCGAGTTGCGGCAGCTCGGAATAACTCGCCGGATCGTCGGCCTGGGTGAGAATGGCCGATCAAATCATCATCAACTTGCTACAGGGGATATCGCTTGCGTCTTTCATACAAACAGGTCACTGCCCTGTGGCTGACGGGCTTGGCCTTTTCTCAGTGTCCTTCGATTGCCGCTGAACCACCCCCAGCCCAGGTTCCGATCGAAGCCTTCTTCCAGGCCGGCCCGATGCAGAGCGCCAAACTCTCGCCATCCGGCCGATGGCTGGCAGTCGAGGCCAGCCAGAACGGCAGTCGCCGCCGCCTGGTGATGATTGACACGCAGGGCAAGGAGCCACCACGCATCATTGCGTACTTTGAGAAATCGGATGTCACCGGTGTCAGCTGGGTCAACGACGAATGGTTGACTTTCAGTGCCGAGGATGTCGATTACGCCGGCCCGAGAGCCCAGGGCGAAGGTCTGCTCTCGGTGCGCAGAGATGGCGAGAAGTTGCGCCTGTTGATCAAGCGGCAATGGGACAACGAGTTTCCTGCGCGAAACAACAATCCGCTGGAAGGCAACAATGTCTACATGGGCTTGGGGCGGCCCAATTCGAATCTGGTCATCGTCGGCGAACAACACTTTGAAGCCCGGACCTGGGACCTGACTCATGTCACGTTGCGGACGCTGGACGTCGCCACCGGAGCCACCCGCCTTCTGGTGCCGAATCCACCGCACCCACGGATCACGGGCTGGCTGCTGGACAGCCAGGGTCGCGCTCGGGTCGCGTCCCGGATTGACGGCGACCAGGTCGTGACCTACTGGGCCGACACCAAGGAAAACTGGCGAGAAATCTCACGCCAGCCAATCTTGAACCGAAAGTGGTCACCCGCTTACATTGAAGGCGATGACACCTTGGTGGTGCATGTCAGCAATCCGAAGACGACCGAGAGCGAACTTCGGACGCTGGACATCGAATCGGGCA
>CALRVU010000254.1:0-5577 GCA_943371685.1 Bordetella parapertussis
CGGATGCCCTGTTTTTCCAGTTGCTCGGCACTGACCACGCTCAGCGCGACCGGCACGTCCTTCAGGCGCTGGCTGCGCTTTTGCGCCGTCACCACCACCTGCTGCACCTGTGAAGGGTCTGCAGGCGCGGTGGCCTCTTCAACGGGTGCGGCAGCGGCTTGCTGAGCCAGCGCTGGCCAGCTCAGGGCGATCAGACCACCGGCGGCCATCAGGCGCATCAGCGGGGTCAGGGTCTTGGGGTTGTTCATGGGCAAATGTCTCCGTTGGGATGTCGGCCTCTGCGGGGCCTGGTGTACAGCAATCTCGGGGCGCATCGGTGCGCTACAGTGCATCAATGGAACAAATTGGAAGCGGTTCCTGGAAGCGCTTCCATTTTCACCATTGCCTTGCCCTGTCACATCCGCGCAAACCCTGAGACCGGCCATACGCTGCTGCACTGCCATGAAGAAGATCACCATCTACGACGTTGCTCGCGCAGCCGGTGTGGGCACCACCACGGTGTCCCGGGTTCTGAACAACGATCCGGCCGTCAAGCCGGCCACCCGCGACTCGGTGATGGCCACCATCACCGCCTTGGGCTACCGGCCCAACATTGCAGCGCGCAGCACCGGTGGCGGCGGCAAGTCGCGCTGGATCGCCCTGCTCTATCAGAACCCGGTAATCCACTACATCCACCCGATCCAGCAAGGCGCCATCGAACGCTGCCGGATGGCCGATCACATGCTGTCGGTGCACTCGTGCCAGAACACCGGCCAGGCCCTGATCGAAGAGGTGCTCGACATCGTCGAGCAACTGCAACCGAGCGGCGTGGTGCTGACCCTGCCGCTGAGCATCTCGCCCAAGCTGATCCAGGCGCTGCGCGAGCGCAAGGTGGCCATGGTGCGGGTCGCGCCGGCTGGGCTTCCCGATCCGGCCGCTCGGGTCTACTTTGACGAGCGCGCGGCAGGCGCAGCCATGACCCGCGCATTGATCGCCCAGGGCCATCAGCGCATCGGCTTTCTGGCCGGCCTGCCCGACGGCCACCCGCAGCACGACGAGCGCCGGCAGGGTTTCCTGGACGCGATGAGCGAAGCCGGCCTGAAGGTGCCGGCCCCGCTGATGGCCTGCGGCTCCTTCCACTTTGACGAGGCCCTGGAGCCGCTGCGCGCCATGCTCGGCCGCAAGCAGCGGCCCTCGGCTGTGTTCTGCGCCAACGACGACATGGCCGCTGCTGCGCTGCAGGTGGCCGCCGAGCTGGGCCTGGGAGTGCCGGCCGACCTGTCGGTCATCGGTTTTGACGACTCCTACATTGCCCGCATCGTCACACCCCGTTTGACCACCATTCGCCAGCCCCTCCACGAAATGGGTTGGGAGGCGGTGGACATGATCCTGCGCGGCCAGGCCACCCCCGATCTGGGCCACCAGCGCGTGCTGCCCTACCAGCTGGTGTCGGGTCGCTCAACCGCCGCGCTGGACAACGCCACCCCGGGCTAACCCGAACGCCAAGCCCGCACCAGCGCCCGCCCCTCCCAGGGCCCTGGCTGCATGCGCCCGGTGACGGCGCAAACGCGCGTGGCTTGATAAGCAGGACTGATGGATGAGCGCAGTTTGGCGCGCTTGTGGGCACGGGACCGTCTGCCTACATTGCCGCCATTCGCTGACACCTCCACCTGATGACCATGCTTCTGCACCAACCCTTCCCCACCTGGAACGCCGACCACGCCGCCACGCTGGACGGCCCCCACCAGCTGCTCTACCGCTCCAACCTGCTGGGCTCGGACCTGCGCATCACCAACTATGGCGGTGGCAACACCTCGGCCAAGCTCTGGCAGACCGATCCCCTCACCGGCAAACTGGTGGAAGTGCTGTGGGTCAAGGGCTCGGGCGGTGATGTGGGCTCGATGAAGCTCGACGGCTTCTCCACCCTCTACATGGACAAGCTGCGCGCCCTCAAGGGCCTGTACCGCGGCCTGGTCCATGAGGACGAGATGGTGGCCTACCTGCCGCATTGCACCTTCAACCTCAATGCGCGGGCCGCCAGCATCGACACGCCGCTGCACAGCAGCCTGCCCTATGCGCATGTGGACCACATGCACCCCGATGCGGTGATCGCGATCGCTGCCATGGCGAACAGCCGGGCCATCACCGAGCAGGTGTTCGAGGGCACGGTGGGCTGGATGCCCTGGCTGCGCCCTGGCTACGAGCTGGGCCAGCAACTGGCGGCCTATGACGCGGCCCATCCCGGCCTGCGCGGCATCGTGCTGGGCGGCCACGGCCTGTTCAGCTGGGGCGAGACCTCGCAGAGCTGCTACGAGAACACCGTGGACCTGATCGAGCGCGCACAGCAGTGGCTGGAACGCGAACGCACGGCCCGCCAAGTGCAGGTGTTCGGCGGCGTCGCCGTCACCCCGCTGGCTGAGGCCGAGCGCGACGCCACCCTGGCCCGCGTGCTGCCGGTGCTGCGTGGCTTGTCCGCCGAGGGGGCGCCCAAGCTGCTGCACCTCAACACCTCCGCCGAGGTGATGGACTTCGTCAACGCCAGGGATCTGACACCTCTGGCGGCCCTGGGCACCAGCTGCCCTGACCACTTCCTGCGCACCAAGATCCGCCCGCTGATCGTGCCGGAGTCGGTCTACGGCCTGCAGGGCACCGAGCTGAAGGCGGCACTGGGCAGCCTGATTGCCGGCTACCGTGCCGACTACACGGCCTACTACGAGCGCTGCAAGCGCCCGACCAGCCCGGCCCTGCGCGACCCCAATCCGGTGGTGATTCTGCTGCCACGCATCGGCATGGTGACGATTGCCAAGGACAAGGCCACGGCGCGGATTGCCGGTGAGTTCTATGTCAACGCCATCAATGTGATGCGCGAGGCCAATGCGGTGGACGAGTACGTGGGCCTGCCGGAGCAGGAGGCCTTCGACATCGAATACTGGCTGCTTGAAGAAGCCAAGCTGCAGCGCATGCCCAAGCCAAAGCCGATGGTGGGCAAGGTGGCGCTGGTGACGGGCGGTGCCGGTGGCATCGGCCAGGCGATCGCCAAGCGCCTCCTGGCCGACGGCGGCTGTGTGGTGCTGGCCGACATCGACCAGGAGGCGCTGGACGGCGTGGTGGCCAGCTTGTCCCGGGCCCATGGCAAGGACCACGTGCGTGGCGTGCGCTGCGACGTGACTGACGAGGCCAGCGTGATCGCGGCGTTTGACCGCGCGGCCATCGAGTTCGGTGGCGTGGACATCCTGGTCAGCAATGCCGGCATTGCCAGCGCCGCACCGATCGAGGAGACGACCCTGGCGCTGTGGATGCGCAACCAGAGCATTCTGGCCACCGGCTACTTTCTGGTGGCCCGCGAGGCCTTCAAGCAGATGAAGGCCCAGGGCACGGGCGGCGCCATGGTGATGATTGCCAGCAAGAACGGCATGGTGGCCAGCAACCAGGCCACGGCCTATTGCGCGGCCAAGGCCGCCGAGATCCAGCTCAGCCGCAGCTTTGCGCTGGAAGGCGCACCGCTGGGCATCCGCTCCAACGTGGTCAACCCCGATGCCGTGATCCGTGGCTCCAAGATCTGGACCGGCAAGTGGAGCGAGGAGCGCGCAGCCGCCAACAAGATCGAGGAAGGCGACCTGGAGGCCTTCTACCGCGACCGCAGCCTGCTCAAGCGCAGCGTGCTGCCCGAGGACATTGCCGAGGCCACCTACTTCTTGGCGGCCGAACACCTGAGCGCCAAGAGCACCGGCAACATTCTCAATGTCGACGCCGGCAACCTGGCCGCGTTCACCCGCTGAGGCGACACCATGACCATCATCGACACCGCCCTGATTGCAGCCCACAACGACAAGCAGTTGCGCGCGCTGCAGAGCGACTACGCGCACCTGGGCGAGCAGCTGGACCGGCGCGGCATCGCCGTCGACGCCCTGCGGGCTCAGGTGGCCAGCTTTGGCGTGGCCATCCCCAGCTGGGGCGTGGGCACGGGCGGCACCCGCTTTGCGCGCTTCCCCGGCCCGGGCGAGCCGCGCCATGTGTTTGACAAGCTGCAGGACTGCGGCGTGATCCAGCAACTGGCCCGGGCCACGCCCACGGTCAGCCTGCACATCCCCTGGGACAAGTGCTCGGACTGGCATGAACTGCGCGAGACGGCGGCCTTCAACGGTCTGGGCTTTGATGCGATCAACTCCAACACCTTCAGCGACCAACCCGGCCAGGCGCAGAGCTACAAGTTCGGCAGCCTGAGCCACACTGACGCGGCGACCCGCGCCCAGGCCGTGGCCCACAACCTGGAGTGCATCGCCATCGGCCAGCAACTGGGCAGCAAGGCGCTCACCGTCTGGGTGGGCGACGGCAGCAACTTCCCCGGCCAGCAGCATTTCCGGCGGGCCTTTGATCGCTATCTGGACAGTGCGCGGCAGATCTACGCCGGCCTGCCCGAAGACTGGCGGATGATGCTCGAGCACAAGATCTGCGAACCGGCCTTCTACAGCACGGTGATCCAGGACTGGGGCTCGAGCCTGCTGGCGGCGCAGACGCTCGGGCAGAAGGCCCAGTGCCTGGTCGATCTGGGCCACCATGCGCCCAATGTCAACATCGAGCTGATCGTGGCCCGGCTGATGGCTGCGGGCAAGCTGGCCGGCTTCCACTTCAATGACAGCAAGTACGGCGACGACGATCTGGACGCCGGCAGCGTCAGCCCTTACCGCTTGTTCCTGGTCTTCAATGAGCTGGTGGCCGCTGCCCACGAGGGCCTGGCGTTCGACCCTGCCTACATGCTTGACCAGAGCCACAACGTGACCGATCCGATCGAGAGTCTGATGACCAGCGCGATCCAGGTGCAGCGCAGCTACGCCCAGGCCCTGCTGGTCGACCGCGCTGCGCTGGACGCCGCGCAAGAAGCCAATGACGCGATGACGGCCACCCACCTGCTCAAGGCCGCCTTCCAGACCGATGTGACCCCGCTGCTGCAGCAGGTTCGCCTGGACGCCGGCGGCGCCATCGACCCGGTCGGCACCTACCGCGCCAGCGCCTACCGCCAGCGCATGGGCATCGCTCGCCCCGCAGCCCAGGGGGGTGGTGGTGGCATCGTCTGAGAGGGGTCATGGCCGCGCGCTCAGCGGCATCATCGACATCGGCAAGACCCACAGTCGGCTGCTGCTGATCGATGGCCGGGGTCAATTGGTGCATGAAGCCGGCATGGCCAGCCAGCCCAGCGGCCACGGCCCGGGTGGCTACGGTGCACTGGATGTGGCGGGCACTGAAGCCTGGTTGACCGAGAGCCTGGCCAGCTTGGGCCCGCTGGCCCGCGACCTGCGCCACCTGACTGTGAGCAGCCACGGTGCGGCCGTGGCCGCCTTGCAGCAAGGCCAGTTGGCCCTGCCTGTGCCCGACTATGAGTGGGCCGGCTTCGACGACCGCCCTGCCCATCTGGTCACCGAGCTGGACCCGTTCGAGACCACCGGCAGCCCGCTGCTGCCGCGCGGCCTCAACCTCGGTGTGCAGCTGGACTGGCTGAGCCGACATGCCGCTGACGCGCTGGACCGTGCCGACACCCTGTTGCCCTATGCCCAGTACTGGGCCCACTGGCTGAGCGGCGTGGCCAGCAGCGAATTGGGC
>CALRVU010000255.1:0-5561 GCA_943371685.1 Bordetella parapertussis
TGGGGGGCTGGTGCCGGGCAGCCCGACGCTGGTCAGCCGCGGTGCCGGGGCCGACAGGCTGGGCCCCGCTGCTGCAGGCATGGCCCGAACCCGGGCCTGGGCGGCATCGCGCACAGCCTGCACCAGGCCATTGCTCGGATCGTCGAGAAAGTCCCGCAGGCCCAGCTTGGGCTTGGTCACGCAGCACACGGCGCCCTCGGCCAGGGCCTGCAGGGTGGTGGTGGCGCCGGCGGCGGTCAGGGTCGAGCACATCACCACCGGGGTCGGCCGCTCGCTCATCAGCTTGCGCAAGAAGCTCAGGCCATCCATGCGCGGCATTTCCACGTCGAGCACCACCACATCAGGCCAGCGGGTCTGCATCTTGGGCCAGGCGAACAGCGGATCGCTGGCCGTGGCAATCACCTCGATGCCGGCGCCGGTCAGCAGCTCGGCCAGGTGTTTGCGGACCACGGCCGAGTCGTCGATGATGACCACGCTGACGGGCTTGCCGGGTGGCGGACGGCTGCTGGTGGGGTGGGGCATGGCGTGTCTCGAAAGGTGTCAGCGCAGCGGGCTGCGTTGATGACCGGGTTTGGAGGTGTCCGGGGCATGGCCCTTGCAGCGGCGCATCTGCACCTCGCCGCTGGGCAGGTGCAAGGTCACGGTGCGGGGGATGTCCTCGCCCACGTCCACGCCCTGCAACTGGAAGCCGAAATGGTCGATCAGGCGCCAGCCTTCCTCGATGTTGCGCTCACCGATGTTGAACTTGACGCCGCAGGCGCCCGACAGGGTGTCGGCACCGCCATACAGGTGGGCGTGATAGTCGGTCGGGTCGGTGCGGTGCCGATGGATGGCTTCGACCATGGCCTTGAGGGCTTCGTTGCCATAGCGGCCGTCCTCGGGCTCCTGGGCCGGGCGCTGGCGGCTGGGCAGCAGAAAGTGGCACATGCCGCCGATGCGCCGCTGCGGATGCCAGAGCGTGATGGCCACGCAGGAGCCGAGCAAGGTGCAGACCGAGGCCGCCTCGGCACCGAAGTACAGCTGGCCGGGCATCAGGGTGAGCGCCTGTGCGGTCTGGGCACGCAAGACCCAGTGCGGCTGCGGGTCGCCGTGTCGACCGGCATGCCGACCGGTGGGTCGATGGGCGGCCGCCCGAGGCGAGTCAGGCGCATCGTCAACCTCCGTGCGCGCCCAGTGCAGGATGGGCCGGACCCGGCCCCCAGATCGATCAGCCATGGCCATGGATGGCGGTTCCCAAGGGTCGGAGTGGCAGGTTCATCATGCTCAGTGACTCGGCATGACCGGTGTAGAGCACGCCGTCGGGCTTGAGTCGGCCCAGCACCCGGCGCACGATCTCGGCCTTGGCGTCGTTCTCGAAATAGATCAGCACATTGCGCAGAAAGATCACGTCGAACATCGGCAGATCGGGCAGCGGCTGCATCAGGTTGGCGGGCGCAAAGTGCACCCGCTCGCGCAAGGCGCGGGCGATCAGCAGTGAGCCCGCATGCTCGCGCTGGCCCTTCAGGCAATAGGCTTTCAGGTACTCGGGCGGCACCATCCGGGCGCGCTCCATGCTGAACAGGGCGCGGCTGGCGTTCTCCACCATGCTGGCCGACAGGTCGGTGCCGTAGACCCGCCAGGGGGCACCGCCGCGCAGATCCGCCAGCACCATCGCGGCGCTGTAAGCCTCCTCGCCTGACGAGCTGGCGGCGCTCCAGATGCGGAACTCGGAGGCCGGGTCGGCGGCCTCGACGCGCTGGGCCAGATCGTGAAAGTGCTGGGGCTCCCGGAAGAAGTAGGTCTCGTTGGTTGTCAGCCGGTCGATCAGCTTGGCCATCTCGGTGGCATGTGCGCTGCCGCTCAGCAGGTGCGCCACGTAGCGCTCCAGGTCCGACTCGCCAGCCTCCTGCGCCATGCGCTGCAGGCGGCCGGTGACCAGGGCCTCCTTGCCCGGCCCCAGGCGGATGCCCGACACGCTGTGGAACAGGGCGGTGACCGAGTTGAATGCCTGTCGAGACAGTGGTTTGATGGTGGACATGGCAGTTGCGCCCGGCGTTTCGGCCGGGGGTCAGTGTTCGGAAGGCTGCGCGATCAGGCTGCTCAGCCATTGCGGCGCCAGGGCCCGGTCCAGCGCCAGGATGCCGACAATGGCGCCGCGGGCACGGGTCATGCCGCTGAGCCAGTCTGGCGAAATGGCCGTGCCCAGCGGGGGCACGCTTTCGATGGCCTCATCGCCGACTTCGAACACCTCGTGCACGGCCTTGACCATCAGGCCGACGGTGAATGCAGCTGGCGACTCGTCATCCGGGTCGTCTGCAGCATTCAGGCCGCCTTCTGCCGCACGGCTTGCCGACACCTCGACCACCACGATGCAGGTGCGCCGGTCTTGTGACGCCGTGTCCAGCCCCAGCAGGGCCGCCAGGTCGATCACCGGCACCACGGCGCCGCGCAGGTTCATCACGCCGCGCACAAAGGCCGGCGTGCGGGGCAGGGTGGTCAGCCGGCCGACTTCGAGGATCTCGTGCACCGCGTCGATCGGCACGGCCAGCACCTCGGCCCCCACGGACATGCGCAGCAGTTGCGTCAGCACCGCCTGGTGGTCGCCAGCTTCATGCAGGTCGATGGCGATGCGGTTTGGGGTTGCAGCCATGGCAGGGCTCAGAAGCGGGCGAATGAGGATTCATCGATGTCCTGCTCGGCACTGCCGCTGCCACCACCACTGGCACGCAGAGGCCTGGCGCCAC
Organism: Bordetella parapertussis; assembly: GCA_943371685.1. Classification (GTDB taxonomy): domain Bacteria; phylum Pseudomonadota; class Gammaproteobacteria; order Burkholderiales; family Burkholderiaceae_C; genus Ideonella; species Ideonella parapertussis_A. The sequence continues at coordinate 2,724 of CALRVU010000255.1, forward strand.
CGGCAGGCCGACCGAACCGCACCGGGCCGGCTTTGGCTGCAGCCGCAGCCGGTGCGGCGCTCGCCCGCGAGCGGCCGGCGCTCGGGCTGGCGTCATCGCCCAGGCGGAAGAAGGCCATCAGCTCCTGCAACTGGGCGGCTTGCGCCGACAGCTCTTCGGCGGTGGCCGACAGCTCCTCCGAGGCGGTCGCCGTCTGCTGGGTGTTGACGCTCAGGTGCTGCATGGCGCCATTGATCTGCGACACGCCGCTGCTCTGTTCGCCCGACGAGGCGGCGATCTCCTGCACCAGTTCGCTGGTCCGGTTGATCGACGGCACCATCTGCGTGAGCAGGGCGCCGGCCTGTTCGGCCAGCTTGACCGAGGATCCCGCCAGCGTGCCGATCTCTTGTGCGGCCACCTGGCTGCGCTCGGCCAGCTTGCGCACCTCGGCCGCCACCACGGCAAAGCCCTTGCCATGCTCGCCGGCGCGGGCGGCCTCGATGGCGGCGTTCAGGGCCAGCAGATTGGTCTGGTAGGCAATGTCGTCGATGATCGAGATCTTGGTGGCGATGGACTTCATCGCCTCGACGGTTTCAGCGACCGCGCCGCCGCCTTGCAAGGCTTCCTTGGCCGCCTGGGTGGCAATGCCATCGGTCACGGTGGCATTGTCAGCGTTCTGCTTGACCGATGCAGCGATCTCCTGCAGTTGCGCGGTCGTCTCCTCCACATTGGCAGCCTGTTGCGAGGCGCCGTGCGACAGCGACTGCGAGGTCTGCGAGACCTGGTTGGACGCGGCGCTCAACTGGTCAGCGGCCGAGCGCACCTCACGGATGGTGCTGGCCACGGTGTCGAGCAGTTCATTGAACTTGCCGCACAGCGTGGCGTGAAAGCTGTCCTTGTTGGCCATGTTGATGCGCTGGCCGAAGTCGCCTTGCGTCGCGCCATCGACCACCGTGGAGATCTCGGCCGCCACGTCGCTGGCCGCCTGAGCCTGGGCTTCGGTTTCCGCCATGCGCTGGGCATCTTCCATCTTGCGCTGCTGCAGGCTGGCCTGCATCTGACCCATGCGCTCCAGCAGCTGGCCGGCTTCGTCCCGGCCCGGTTGGCCGATCGCAAAGGCCAGATCGCCCGAGGCCACGGCGGCGGCGGCGTCCACCGCATGCGACAGCGGCCGGGTCACCGAGCGGCTGATCAGCCAGGCAGCGCCCACCGCCAACAGTCCCAGAGCGCCCAGCAGACCCAGCAGCAGCAAGCGTTGCTGCCGCTCTTCGGAGATGCGTCGGTGCAGCAGACTCTCCAGCTCTTTCAGTGCAGCCTCTTGCAACTGCAGTTCTGCGTCCACGGCCTGCGTGCCCGCCCGGAAGAAGTCGTTGGCGCTCATCCGCCTGTCAGCTGGCACGGCCAGCTCCGAGACGGCGATCTTCAGAAAGCTCTGCATCGCAGACTGGCTGCTCTGCAGACGATCGTTCAGCAGCTGTTTGATCTCGGGCTGCAAGTCCATGGCCTTGCCCAGCTGTGCGGCGACTCGTACTTTGTGATCGAGCGCATTGGCCACCATGGCTTGCTGTGTGGCCAGTTCGCCTTGTGCAACCTCTTTTTGAGTGAGCAGGCTGGCCCCACGTCCGCGCAACATGGCGATGTCCTCAATCAATCGGGGCATGTGATCCACCACCGTGGTCATCACATAGTAGGTTTCTGCCACCGGATCGAGCGACAGGCTGGACTCGTCGGCTGTGTGCTCCATCACGACCAGCAGGTCCTGCACCAGGGCGCTGTGCTGCTTGAACGATTCCGCTGACGTGAGCGTGCGCGCTTCCACGGCTGAGGCCAGCTGATCCAGATCTTGCTTGAGCTGCATGGCCTTGGCCTGGGCCTTCGGGTAGCCCAGTTCCCCCAGTTGCTTGTGCAGATTGGCTTGCAGGCTGAGGCTCTCGGCGAGCCGCGTCTTGCGGTCGGCCTCGGCGCTGGCAACGCCCGACAGGGCGAGGCCCGAAAAGCCCCGGTGCGCCTGCAACTCATGCTGCAGAGCAATCGCCGTGCGCAAGGGGTCGATCCCGGCGTCTTCGGCCTCGGCCACGCTGATGGCGGCGTTCTCGGCCTCGATCACCTTGTACAGGGGCACGGCGCACATCGTGGCGCCGATCACACCCAGTGTGGCGAATTTCTGCCACAGCTTCATGGAGCGAAGAATGTTGTTCATGGGAGCCTTCGGAGGTCAGATGTCAGACGCGGTGGGGTTCTGGGGTCGCAGCATTGGCAAGCCGGGCTGCGGGGGGCGCGTGGGCCGCCGCATGTCGGTGCCCCCGGCTGGAGAAAGCGGGCAGGGCACTGCGGGCGGCGGCCATCAGGCCGGCCAGGTCCAGCACCAGGGCGACATCGCCCGAGCCCAGAATGGTCGAGCCGGCCAGGGCGCGCAGCGGTTTGAAGATGGCAGGCAGCGGCTTGATCACGGTCTGGTGTTCGCCCAGCAGGCGGTCCACCACCAGGCCGATGCGAACCAGGCCCTCGCGGACGATCACCAGGCTGCGCCTTCGAGCGGTGCCGCCGTGCTCGTCGTCATAGAACAGGCCCAGGTCCAGGTAGGGCAGCACCTCGCCGCGCAGGTCAAAGGTGCCCGTCACCCGGCCGGCCTGGGCGGCGCAGTCGGCCGGCAGGTCGATGCACTCGGCCACCACGGCCAGCGGCAGCACATAGTGGGTGGCGCCGACCAGGGTCAGAAAGCCGTCGATCATGGCCAGCGTCAGCGGCAGGCGCACCTGGGTGGTGGTGCCATGGCCTTCGACGCTGCTGAGCGAGATCTGGCCGCGCAGCGACTCGATGTTGCGCTTGACCACATCCATGCCCACACCCCGGCCCGAC
>CALRVU010000256.1:0-5520 GCA_943371685.1 Bordetella parapertussis
GGATACCAGATGACGCCAAACGTTCCCCGGTTGGGATCTGGTTTCGGCGCGCACCCTATTCTCGGGCTCTACCGTTGACTCCCCTGAATGTTTGAGATCACATGAAATCCCTCGTCTTCGCGCTTCTGTTGACAATGTCCGCGCAGTGCTTGGCTCAAGCTCAAAGGGCACCCGTTGGCTTGGTAGACGAGCGCCCCATCGACGAGCGGAAGTCGCAGTTCGTCCTCGAGTCCTACAGAACCCAGATAACACTTGCGGATGATTCAATGGAGCCAAGTCCCATTGGAGTCTTTGAGCAGGCAATTCGATCCGCCATCGGATCGCAGAGAACATCCATGGTGATCAAGTCTCTGAGTCTTCGCGTCAGCATTCCCCCAGCGGTCACATCTGCCGAGGTCTATCAAGCGATGAATCTGCCCGACGGCCCACCGAACGCGCCAAGTTTGACCAAAGCGATCTCAAGCTCATTGTCAATTCATCCGGGAACTGCGGCTCTTGTTGTCTGTGAAGCTGAGGTTTTGGTTGGAGACAACGAGTTCAGAGCGCTTGTGCGCGAAAGCTACGACCGAAATCTCACGCCACAAGTTTTGGTGGCTCTGCTTCAGCAAGCTGCCGCAGAGTTGGTGGCGGATGTAAAGACTGCAAAGTGATTCATACCTCTACCGCAATGGGGCCCGCTTGCCGCAGGTCGAAAGCGACCATCAGGCCGGACTTTAGACACCAAGGCACCGCCACCACATAACATGAGCATCTTCAGAGTCATTCCCGTCGCCGCATTGCTATGCGCTTGCACCCAGGCACCGATACAGCAGGCGCCCTCACCAATGGCGACGAAGGAGTCTTCAAGTCCATGGGTGTGGACGGGGAGGATGCCCTACTTTAATCAAGACCGATACTTGAATGTTTCATCGATTCATCGCGATGGAAAGTACATCAAATTTCTTGTGCGCCTTGAGGAAAAGAATCCTGACGGAAGTGATCGACGATCCATTCGCGAGATCGTAGCGGATTGCGAAAGTAAGATGCGTGTCGAACTTTTGGGAGCGGAGGTTTTCACGGCCTCACAACTGAAGTCCTACTTCCCTGGAACCATCATCGGCTCAGAGACGAAATTCGCTTGCGATGAAGCCGTGCGTCGAGAACCGAACTAGGGAAGATCTGCAAAATCCACTCAGCTTGACTGGCGCTGTGCGGGATTCGCAATGGCTTGCCACTCTGGATGTTCTTGTTGTGCTTGACTGACCGCTTCAAATCCATCCAGCTTCTGGGTGTAATTCAATCGCCCAAGGCGATTCAGTGCGGATCTTTGCTTGGGTCTCAGAGGTATCCAGCAAATCTAGGGTGATTCACGCCTCTGCTACTGCTGAGTGCTGGAGGGTTATACTTTCAAGCGTTACCATTCTGACTTGCAAAGCAATTGGTTTATGAATACCCGACTTTTGGCGCTGCTCTTTGCACTAGCGTTTGCTTTACCTGCAGGCGCCCAGACCACTTCATCTATGTCCGGCACGCTTTCACAGTTGCCGACCGAGTTGACGCCAGCTGAGGCTGCGTCAACGTCAACCGTTGAGACTTCCGATCCCAGTGCTGCCGCACCGGTGAATGTAAAGGCTGCTCTGGCACCGCCTCTTCGCATCGCATTTGCGTATGTCGGCCGGATCGGGGATGAGGGATGGAGCTACGCACATGACTTGGCGCGAAAGGCAGTCGAGCGCGAATTTGGTAAATTGGTTCAGGTGACCTACGTTGAAGGCGTTCCTGAGGGCCCAGCCGGGCAGCGGGTATTTTATGAAATGGTACGACGTGGCAACACGCTCGTCTTTGGAACAGCCTTTGGATACAAGGAGTCGCTTCAAAAGGTTGCAAGCGAATACCCGAAGGTGATGTTCGAGCACGCTACCGGCTATCGGACGGCGGACAACTTGCGCGTTTACGACGTTCGTACCTATGAGGGCGCTTATCTTGCTGGCGTACTTGCCGGGAGCACCACGAAGAGTAAGGTGTTAGGCGTGGTGGCATCGATTCCAATACCAGAGGTCATTCGAAGCATCAACAGCTTCACACTTGGCGCACGCAGCGTGGTGCCGGGTGCGAAAGTGAAAGTGTCTTGGGTGAACTCTTGGTATGACCCTCCTCGAGAGAATCGCGCGGCTATGGAGTTGATTGACGCGGGAGTCGATGTGCTTATGCAAACCACGGACTCGACTGAAGTGCTGGCCGCTGCAGAGCGGCGTGGCAAGAGAGCCATTGGGTGGTACTCGGATATGAAGGATTTTGCGCCGCACGCCCACCTTGGGTCTGCAGTAGTCAATTTCTCTCCCTACTACATCAAGGCCGTGAACGATGCGCTAAAGGGAACTTGGTCAACCGGGCAGTCGTGGTGGGGAGTCAAAGAGGGATCGATAGACTTGGTTTCGATCTCACCGGATGTGTCCGCTTCGACAGTTCAGCGACTGGAGCGGATCAAAACAGGCTTGCGGGAAGGAAGCTTCGACATTTGGGCGGGGCCCCTGACGAACCAGACAGGCAAGCAGGTGCTTGGTGCTGGCCAGTCACTCACAGATGATGACTTGGGAACAATGTCGTTTTTTGTCCGTGGCGTGGATGCAAAAATCCCAAACTAGACTCGATCGAACCGATGTGATCGCTCCCGTCGAAACGACGGGCTCACATTGGCCTGAAGCGAGCTTTCGTGATACCGCTCTGCGCCATGCAGATGCGAGTTGGCCGCGACGTTGCGGGTCGGCCCTTTGCTGCAACGAAATCGCTGCGGGCCGTAGGCCGCCAAGTTAGTTGCTCTGGCGCGCATGGCCTGACAAGGACTTAGCGTGGGTCGCGCCACAGGGTGATACGAAGCTGCGCACAAGTTGCTGCGACTGGCCTACCGACGCGCCAAAGTTGTTGCCACGACACTTCATACCTCCGTCTTCCGCGTCTCTCAGGGACCGACGAGGCACCACGTCGTCCACGTACCCATGAAGACGCATTGGTGGTACGGACGAGGTCTGACGACTGCTTCGCAGCGGCTACCGACGGTCGCGGTTGTCGAGCGAACGCTCGGTTAGCGCCAATGACGTAGGCCGCCAAGTTAGTTGCTCTGGCGCACATGGCCCGACAAGCACTTAGCGAGGGGCGCGCCACGGGGCGATACGAAGTTGCGTACAAGTTGTTGCGACTGGCCTACCTGCGCGCCAAAGTTGTTGCCACGACATTTCCTGCCTCCGTTCTTCGCGCTTCGTAGGGAGCAAATATGCCTCACGTCAAACAGGTACCCATGCAGCTGACCCACAGGTGGTACGGCCGTGTTCAGAAGTCCGATTCGCAGCGGTTGCTAACAGTCGGCGCCGCAACTGCTCGGATTTATGCGTCGAACGGCTGCTTCCACAAGCCGCGACGGTCTCAATTCGACCCACTGCAGCCGCAAACTCTAGCGAAGCGCGCGTCAGCAATGTGCCCAAAGCCGAAGTTCAACTCAACGGTTGACGGTCGCCACAGCAGTGGAATCAGTCAGTTGAGCTGCGGCATTGCGTGGACTTCCCTCAGTCGGCGCGCCGTCAAGGGTCTCGTCAGGCTCAAGTCTCTGGCATGAGTTCGCCAAACTTTTTGGCATAAAGTTGGCTCAGCCAATCAACAAAGACCCGCACTCGCGGCGAAAGCTGTCGCCGGTACGGATAGAGCGCAGATACCGGCATTGGCGGGCTCGGCCAGCCGGGCAATACCTCGACCAGTCGACCAGCTGTCAAGTCGTCTTCGACATGGAAGCGCGGCAGCTGTACGAGGCCGCAGCCGCGCCGCGCGCATAGCGCGTAGTTCTCAGCGTCGTTGACGCTGATCCAACCGGTCGGTGAATAGTCTTTCGCGACGCCATCCACCATGAGCGTGATGGGGTAGTCGATGGTTCCGGTGCTTGAGAAGAAGCGCACCTGTTGGTGCGCCATGAGCTCGTCCGGATGCCGCGGCGTACCGAAGTGCGCTAGGTATTCCGGGCTGGCGCAAATCACCTGGGGCATGAGCGCCAGACGCCGCGCCACTAGGTTTGAGTCTCGCAGGTTGCCCCCGCGTACGACGCAGTCCACGCCTTCTCGTACCAAATCCACGAGGCGGTCCCCGCTGCTGACCACAAGGTTGATGTTCGGGTAGCGGCTACGAAAGTCGTCGACCTGTGGCAGGACGATCTGCAGCGCATGTGTGCCGTGGAGGTCCACCCGCAGGGTGCCGCGCGGGTTTGCTGCCACGTGTCGCAAGGATGCCTCTGCATCGTCCAACTCAGACAGCACATGCACGCAGCGCTCGTAGTAGGCGAGCCCGTCGTGTGTAGGACGCACTTGGCGGGTCGTCCGCTCAAGCAGGCGTACGCCAAGGCGACGTTCCAGATCCTTGATGGCATTCGTCGCCGTGGGCCGCGGAATGTCGAGCATTTCCGCAGCGCGGCTGAAGCTGCTGGTCTCGACGATCCGTGTGAAGAGCAAGAGAGTTTCGAAGCGGTCCATGGCTGGATTGTTAATCAAGGCGAAATTCAAATGAAGTTCCTGGTGCATTTATCCAGAACAACTTAACAACAAGAATTCGACCCATCGAAGCACTTCAACCTTTACAGGAGTCGACATGAGTCAAGCCGCCATTGCACCGCGTCCCGTTGCCATCGTCACAGGGGCGTCCCGCGGCATCGGCCGGGCCCTCGCACAAAGGCTGGCTGCGGATGGCTTCTCGGTCGTCGTCAACTTTGCCGGCAATGCCGCTGCGGCAGAAGCGACGGTCGGATCCATTCGAGCCGATGGCGGTAGCGCGCTGGCGATTCGCGCGGATGTGAGCCAACCGGCAGACGTCACGGCGCTGTTCTCGGCGGCTCTAGAGGCGTTTGGCCGTGTGGACGTTGTAGTGAGCAACGGCGGCGTGATGACTCTCGGTGGCATCGCACAGATGCCTGTAGAGACCTTCGACCGCTTGATGGCCATCAACTTGAGAGGCACGTTCCTGATGATGTCGGAGGCAGCGAAGTGGCTGGCGTCCGGCGGTCGATTCATCGCTTTGTCCACCAGCGTCATCGCCAAGAGCTTGCCTGGATATGGCCCCTACATCGCGAGCAAGGCCGGTGTTGAAGGGCTCGTGAAGGTCTTCGCCCATGAGTTGCGGGGTCGAGAGATCAGCGTGAACGCTGTCGCGCCTGGTCCTGTTGCCACCGAGTTGTTCTACGAAGGCAAGAGCGAGGACTTGGTCGCCCAGATTGTGAAGCAGGCGCCCTTGGAACGCATTGGGCAGCCTGAAGACATCGCGAATCTCGTTTCGTTCCTCGCTGGATCCGAGGGCGGCTGGGTCAACGGGCAGGTGATTCGCGCCAACGGAGGCTTCGCTTGAACACCGTGACCGGCGCCATCCTTCGAGTCAATCAATTGCGTCGGCTTCTTGGGCCTGCGCATCCCTGAGAACTTCATTGGTTCTCTCAACCGCGCCACTCGACGCTTTCCACTGAACGGCAACATTAGGAGATTCCCATGCCATTCGCCAACTTCAAGTTCCCTG
>CALRVU010000257.1:0-5513 GCA_943371685.1 Bordetella parapertussis
ATTCCAGCGCCGGGAACGGCGCGAACACCTGTTCTGCCGTGGGGCTGCGCAGGCGGTTTCGGGAGCAGACGAAGAGCACGCGGGTGACCATGTCTAGGCCCGCTTCTGACCGAACCCGGGTTGCTTGCGGTCGTGCTTGACAACCAGGATTCGGATTTCGTCGGCGCCAATGCTGTAGAGCACAGTGTATGGAAACACGCTCATCGAAAAACCGCGCTGCCCTTGGGTTCGGGGCGATCCAAGTTCGGGGTGGTCGCGCAGCAAGGCCGTGACACGCTTGAACTCCCCGATGAACCGGGCTGCCACCAAGGGCGAACCTTCACGCTCGTAGAAGACCGCCGCATCGTGGAGGTCTTGTTCAGCTGCAGGATGCAGCGTCACCTTCATGCTGGAAATCGTGCTTCGAGCCTTGCAACGGCCTCGTCCAGAGGGACGGCAGTGACGGCCCCGGACGACAACGATTGGTCGCGTTGTTCAGCCAGTGCATCCCATGCGGCGTCAGTGCTGGCATCCATGTCCAAGCTGGCGATCAGGCGGTCCAACAGCCGCGCCCGATCAGCAAGTGGTAGGCGCAGCACTTCGGCTTGGAGGGTTTCAAGGGCGGTGGACATGGGTTGTTCCTTGCACACGTTGCAGGCGCAAGGATAGCCTGCTGCGGCTCAGTGCGCGCATTTGCATGAGCTCACCCACCCAGCTCTCCACCCCCATGCCGGAGCTTGCCCAACGCCAGCGCGGCGGCTGCCGTGCGGGTCTCGACCCCGAGCTTTTCAAACACATGCTCCAGGTGCTTGTGCACGGTGCGGGGGCTGGTGCCGAGGATGTCGCCGATGTCGCGGTTGGTCTTGCCCTGGATGACCCAGTAGAGGACCTCGGACTCGCGGGCGGTGAGCACGGGGAAGGCCAGGGCCAGGGACTGCATCAGGGTGGTTTCTGACTCTTCGCGCAGCACGATCAGCCAGTCGCCTTCATTGGCCTGCTCGCCGCTCATGGGGTGCAGCACAAAGCTGATGCGGCGGGCGGCGCGGGCGATGGTCAGACCCATGCCTTCAGCGCCGGCACGGCGGCGCAGCGCCTCGCGAGTCATCCAGGCCAGCACCTCGGCGGGCATGGCGGGGTCGGGCACGTCGGCAAAGTAGCGGGCCAGCAGTTCGCGGGCCAGCGCGGTCTGCCAGATGCGGCGGCCGTCGCGCTCGCGCACCACCAGCGTGGCGTGGCCGAAGGCGTCCAGCGCATTGCGGGCCTGGCGCTGGGCACGGGCGGTGTGCAGGTGGGCGGCCAGCCGGGCCAGCACCTCGCGGGTGCGGATGGGCTTGGTCACGTAGTCGACCCCGCCGGCGGCAAAGGCGGCCACCACATGCTCGGTGTCGGTCAGGCCGGTCATGAAGATGATGGGGATGCCAGCGGTTTCGGGGTCGGCCTTCAGTCGGCGAGCCACTTCAAAGCCGTCCATGCCGGGCATGACGGCGTCGAGCAGCACCACATCGGGGTGGGCCTGGCGCGCGCGCTGCAGCGCGCTGGCGCCGTCGGTGGCCACCAGCACGGTGTAGCCCGATTCATCCAGAGCGTCGTGCAGCACGGCCAGGTTGTCGGGCACGTCGTCAACGATCAGCACCAGGTCGCTGGTGCTGCCGGCCAGTTCGGCGTCCAGCAGGTCAGTGCTCATCCAGGGCTTTCTTCAAGGCGCGGCTGACGGCCTCCAACTGGAAGGCCCGGGCCAGCGCCCGCAATGGTGCCGTGAAACCAGCCGCCTGCGGGCTGCTGGCGTCGATTTCATCAAGCTTGCGCTCCACCCCGCGCACATAGCCCAGCTCGGCCAGTTCCAGCAGGGCTTGCAGCACATCGGCCGGCGGGCGCCAGGCGGGCTCGCTGGGGCTCTCGGGCGCGGCATGGACGGCTGGGGCGGCGGCGGGTTGATCCGCAGCGGCCATGCCCAGCCACTGCAGGTTCAGGCGCTGGCCCAGCCAGTCCAGCAGGTCAGCCAGGCGCACGGGCTTGACCAGGAAGTCGGCCGTCGGCAGGCCCACGTCGTTGTCCAGTCCCTTGTCAAAGGCATTGGCCGAGATCACGGCCAGTGGTGCGCTGGACAGGCCGGCGGCGCGCAGGCGGCGGATGGTCTCCCAACCGTCAATGCCGGGCATGGCCAGGTCCATGAAGATGGCGTCAGGCTGCAGCGTGGCGAGGCGGGCCAGGCCCTCCTCGCCCGAGGCGGCTTGCTCGATCCGGAAGCCCAACGGTTCCAGCAGGTCGACCAGCAGCTGGCGGTCGGCCTCCTCGTTGTCGACCACCAGCAGGCAGCGGCGCGGGCCGGCGTATCCGGTGCGGGGCTGGCGCGGCAGGCTGCGCTCGGCCAGCTCGGCCCGCACCTCAGGCAAGAACAGGCGCAGGCTGAAGGTGCTGCCCACGCCGGGCTGGCTGTGCACGGTCATCTCGCCGCCCATCAGGTCGGTCAGCATCTTGCTGATGGTCAGGCCCAGGCCGGTGCCGGCGGCGCTGGCGGTGCCGGCACTGGAGCCGCGCACAAAGGGCTCGAACACCTGGGCCAGCTCGGCCTCGGTCATGCCGGGGCCGCTGTCGATGATGTCGATGCGGGCCATCTCGCGGGCATGGCTGATGCGCAGCAGCACCTGGCCCTGGTGGGTGAACTTGACGGCGTTGCCCAGCAGGTTGATGAGGATCTGGCGCAGGCGGCGCTCGTCGGCACGCACCACGTCGGGCACGCCCTCGCCGCCGGCAAACTCGAACCGGATGCCCTTGGCGCCGGCCTGCAGCTCGAACATGCGGGCCAGCTCGAACATGCACTCGCGAAAGCGCATGGGCTTGACCTCCAGCCGCAGCTTGCCGCCTTCGATGCGGGCCACGTCCAGCGTGCCTTCGATCAGGCTCAGCAGGTGGTCGCCACCACGACGGATCACCTGCACGGCCTGGCGGCGGTGGCCGGGCAAGGCCGGGTCGTCCTCCAGCAGCTGGGCATAGCCGAGGATGCTGTTGAGCGGGGTGCGCAGCTCATGGCTGATGGCAGTGATGTAGCGGGTCTTGGCCAGATTGGCGGCCTCGGCGATGCGCTTGGCCTCTTGCAGCTGCAGATCGGTCTGCTGATGGGACTCGATCTCGCGCACCAGGGCTTCGGTCTGGCGGGTGGTTTCTTCCATGGCCACCTGCCGGCTCTTGTGCGCCAGCACCAGCCACCAGGCCACCACGCCGGCCACCAGCAGCAAGGCGGCATAGGCCTTGAGGAAGCCGGCGCGCAGCGTGGGCTCAAGCAGCGGCAGCAGGCCGGCCATGCCCTGCGGCGCCCGCTCGCCCAGGGCCTTGAGCTCCTGGTGATAGAGCAGGCCGAACAAGGCACCCAAGGCCGGCACGATCAGCCCCATCAGCAGCAGATACTGGCCCAGGCCGGTGTCGACCTGCGGGGCAAAGCGGGCCGGCAGCAGGCGGGTCAAGAAGCGGCGCCAGCGCTGCCAGAACACATCGACCAGGCGGGGCTGGGGCTTGCAGCGGTCGCCGCAGCGGGCGTCCAGCGTGCAGCACAAGGAGCAGATCACACCGCCATAGGCGGGGCAGCGGGCCATGTCCTCGGGCTCATACAAGCGCTCGCAGACCACGCAGGTCTGCGGCTTGAGGCGGGTGTAGTGGCCGTCCTCGCTCATCGGGGCCAGCGGCTCAGGCGTGCGGGCCAGGTAGTAGCGGCCGCCGGTCCACCAGGCGATCAGCGGCGCGGTGACCAGGGCGGTGACCAGCGCGATCAGGGCCGAGAAAGCCTGGGCCATGGCGCCGAAGGCACCCAGGTGGGCCGCCACCGACAGCACCGAGGCCAGCGCCATGGCGCCCACGCCCACGGGGTTGATGTCATGCAGGTAGGCGCGGCGGAACTCGATGCCTTTGGGGCTGAGGCCCAGCGGCTTGTTGATGACCAGATCGGCCACCACGGCCATGATCCAGGAGATGGCCACATTGGAGAACAAGCCCAGCACGCCGCCCAGGGCCTGGAACACGTCCAGCTCCATCAGCATCAGGGCGATCAGGGTGTTGAAGACCATCCACACCACCCGGCCGGGGTGGCTGTGGGTCAGCCGCGAGAAGAAGTTGGACCAGGCCAGCGAGCCGGCATAGGCATTGGTGACATTGATCTTGAGCTGGGAGACGATGACGAACAGCGCGGTGGCGGCCACGGCCCAGCCGTAGTGCGGAAACACCAGCTCATAGGCCGCCAGGTACATCTGGTTGGGATCCACCGCCCGCTCCAGCGGCACCATGTTGCCGATGGCCAGCCAGGCCAGCAGCATGCCGCCCAGCATCTTGAGCACACCGGGGATGACCCAGCCCGGCCCGCCGATCAACACCCCCAGCCACCAGTGCGCCCGGTTGGCCGGCGTGCGCTCAGGCATGAAGCGCAGGTAGTCGACCTGCTCGCCCATCTGCGTGATCAGGGCCACGCCCACCGTCATGGCCGCGCCAAAACCGAGCAGGGAGAACGCTGCGGGCGCACCGGAATCGCCGCCGTAGCCGATCAGGCCGCCCAGCACGCCCGGGTTGTGCCAGAAGACAAAGACATAGGGCAGGATCAGCATCAGCAGCCAGAGCGGCTGGGTCCAGACCTGCAGGCGGCTGATGTTGGTGACACCGTGAGTGACCAGCGGAATGACCGCCAGCGCGCACAGCAGATAGCCCCAGCTGGGCGGAATGTCGAAAGCCAGCTCCAGCGCATAGGCCATGACGGCGGCCTCGAGCGCGAAGAAGATGAAGGTGAAGCTGGCGTAGATCAGCGAGGTGAGCGTGGAGCCCAGGTAGCCGAAGCCGGCGCCGCGGGTCAGCAGGTCCATGTCCACACCGTAGCGGGCGGCATAGACGCTGATGGGCAAGCCGGCCAGAAAGATGATCAGGCCGGTGGCCAGAATGGCCCAGAAGGCATTGACGAAGCCGTAACGCACCAGCAGGGTGGCACCCACGGCCTCCAGCACCAGGAAGGACGCTGCACCGAAGGCGGTGTTGGCCACCCGCCACTCGGACCATTTGCGGAATGCGCGCGGCGTGAACCGCAGCGCGTAGTCCTCCATGGTCTCGCTGCCGACCCAGGTGTTGTAGTCGCGGCGGATCTTGACGACCTGCTGCGACGCGGGGGCGGCGGAATCGGTCGTGACTGTCTGGGTCATGGCGCAGGGCGGGTCATGGCCAGAGGCGAATCAAGATTCGAGCCAGCCGGGCGCGGGGATCACTCCCAGGGCGGCGGTTCGTCGCCCGCAGGCGAGGCTGGCTCGTCGCCCGCAGGCGCCGATGACGAAGCCGCTGCGGCGGACCGGGGCTTGGCCTCAGCCCGCTGGGCTTCATTGGCGGCTTGCAGCTCGGCCGGCAGCTCACCGGGCAGCAATTCGCCATCCAGGGCCTCGACCAGGTCGGGGATCAGGTGCACCAGCTCACCGGTGGAGATGGCGGCGTCGGCATCAAACGCATCATCGGCCTTGTCGCCAGCGCTCTTGCCTTCGAACAAGCCGTCGTCAAAGGCGATCTTCTTGATC